>CAIXNN010000060.1 GCA_903920865.1 uncultured Actinomycetes bacterium | reverse complement strand
GCTGGCTTACCGTTGCCCAAAAAGGTGTTCGCGCATGGTTGGTTGCTCGTCGGTGGCGAAAAGATGAGTAAGAGCAAACTCACTGGTATCGCTCCTAGCGCGATCATTGATCACTTTGGTTCTGACGCCTTTCGCTACTACTTCATGCGCGCGATTTCGTTTGGGCAAGATGGATCGTTCTCATGGGAAGACATGTCGGCGCGCTACACGTCTGAACTTGCCAATGGGTTAGGCAACCTTGCTTCTCGTGTGACCGCGATGACCAACAAATACTTTGATGGCGTCCTACCCGAAGCCGTTTCGGCGGGCGATCCTGAGAAGGAATTGGCACAGGTCGCGGCCCGAGCAGCACAGGCCGCTGATGCTGCCGTTGATTCCTTGAGTTTTTCCGGTGCGATTAATGCCACGTGGGAACTCGTCGATGCGGTTAATGGCTACCTCACCATTCAAGAGCCGTGGAAAGTTGCCAAGACGATGGACACTGACCAGGCCGCCCGAGATTGCGTAGCAACAACGTTGTACGCCGCGGCCGAAGGTTTGCGCATCTTGTCCGTTCTGCTCAATCCGGTGATGCCGAAAGCATGTGCATCGTTGTGGGCGCAACTAGGCGCCGAAGCTGCCCTGGGATCGCTGGCCAATCAACGCATTCAAGACTGTGGTCAATGGGGCCTGCTTCCTGCGGGCAGCGTGTTGACGAAGGGTGACTCGCTGTTCCCACGGTTGGAAGATCCTGAGGAATTTTCTTCATGAGTGAGGACCTCCAACCGGTTCGCCAGCGCAAGCAAGAAGAGCGCACGCGCGACACCACCTACCCGCCGGCACCGGAACCGCTTGCCGTTGCCGTTGCCGATAGCCACTGCCATCTAGACATTCGCGATGGCCAAACCTGGCTCGATGTTGGTCAGGCGTTGGACATGGCTGCGGCCGTGGGAGTCAATCGCATAGTCCAAATTGGTTGTGATCTTCCCAGTGCCCGATGGTCGGTAGAGGCGGCGAATTCTCACGCACGTGTGTTGGCTGCCGTTGCCTTGCACCCCAATGAAGCTCCACGCCTTGCAGATTTAGGCGAACTCGATGACGCATTAGTCGAAATTGCTCAACTGGCCACTCATGAGCGAGTCAGAGCAGTGGGCGAAACAGGCTTGGACTATTTCCGCACTGATGAAAACGGTCGTGCGGCACAACATGCATCCTTCAAGCAGCACATTGCTATTGCCAAGGAAGTAGGTAAGCCGTTAGTGATTCACGATCGTGAAGCTCACGATGATGTGCTGTTGATCCTGGAGGAAGTTGGGGCTCCGGAAGTTGTCGTGATGCATTGTTTTTCGGGAGATGCAGCATTTGCTCGCCAGTGTGTGGACCGCGGTTTCTATCTGTCCTTCGCTGGCACCGTTACCTTTAAAAATGCACAGAGTTTGCGCGATGCTTTGGCCGTAACTCCGCTCAGCCAAGTATTGGTTGAAACAGATGCGCCCTTTTTAACGCCCGCCCCCTTTAGAGGCCGGCCGAATGCTTCGTATTTGATCCCACACACCATTCGTGCCATGGCCGCGGCAGTAGATGTTTCAGAAGCTGAGGTTGCGCAAGCCATCTCGGATAATTCAGATCGAGTGTTCGGGCCTTGGTAGGTCCCAGCGAAGACGATGTTCAGCTTCTAGGAGCTGTTCGCATCCGAGAACTGGCCGCAGAGCTCAATCTTCGACCGACCAAACAACGCGGACAAAATTTTGTGGTCGATGCCAATACGGTTCGGCGCATCGTGGCGCTGGCCAATGTTGCCTCAGATGATGTCGTCCTTGAAGTAGGCCCAGGACTTGGTTCGTTAACGCTAGGGCTCCTTCCGAAAGTACAACAGGTTATTGCGGTAGAAATTGATGACGTTCTAGCCGGTGCGTTGCCTAAGACCATCAGCGAGCAAGCCCCGACGTTGGTCAATCGGCTACAGATCATCAATGCCGATGCGTTACAGGTCAACTCATTAGATCAAGAACCAACCGCATTGGTGGCCAACCTTCCGTACAACGTCTCAGTTCCGGTGTTACTTCATTTGCTTGCAACCTTTGAGTCAATAACCAAAGTATTGGTGATGGTCCAGTCCGAAGTTGCTGATCGGTTAGCCGCACCTTCCGGCTCGCGGGTGTATGGCATTCCATCTGTCAAGGCACGATGGTTTGGCAATGTCACTCGGGTGGGATCGGTGGGGACCAAAGTCTTTTGGCCGCAGCCACGGGTGGATTCAGGGCTGATCTGCATCACCCGTCAACCAGTTATTACCACTCAGGCCAGCAGAGAAGAGGTTTTTGCCGTCGTTGACGCGGCTTTTGCGCAGCGTCGGAAAACGTTGCGCTCGACCTTGGCTAGCTGGGCTGGTTCACGCGAGCTTGTTGACGAAATTCTTCTTGAGGCCGGTGTTGACCCAGCACTTCGTGGGGAGGCTTTAAATGTTTTGGATTTTGCAAACATTGCGGTGGCCAAGAAGCGCAGGATAAGGACATGACAGCCAGCCTGCCTGAGTATTCAGAGGCAATCGTGGTTCGCGCCCCAGGCAAGGTCAACCTTGCGCTGTGCGTTGGTGGAGTTGAGCCCGATGGGTACCACAATCTGTCCACGATTTTTCAAGCTGTTTCACTTTTTGATGACATCGAAGTATCGCCAAATGTCGGTGGGGGTATTTCCCTGTCGATCAGTGGCGAAGGGCAAGACGTCGTGCCCACCGATCACACCAATCTGGCTTGGCGCGCAGCTGAACTCATTGCTCGCCATGCTGGCGTGATTCCTGATGTTGATATTGCGATCACTAAAGGAATTCCGGTGGCTGGCGGAATGGCTGGCGGAAGTGCCGATGCTGCCGGTGTACTTGTGGCGTGTAATCAGTTGTGGGGATTGAATCTTTCACGCGAAGTTTTGAACCACCTTGCAGCCCAACTTGGATCCGATGTTCCGTTTTGTCTTCATGGTGGAACTGCTCTGGGTCTTGGTAGGGGAGATCAATTAACCTCGGTTTTAGCGCGCGGAAGTTTTCATTGGGTCTTTGCGCTCGCCCTTGGCGGGCTGCCTACACCGAGTGTTTTTTCCAAACTTGATGAATTGCGCGCCGATCGCGTCATCCCCGAACCCCGCGTGCCCGATGCGATCTTGACGGCACTAAGTAGCGGTGATCCTGACGCTTTGGCGGGGGCTATGACCAACGATCTTCAAGCCGCAGCGATTGCTTTGCGTCCTGATCTGAAGTCAGTCCTGACTGCGGGTCAGGATGCTGGTGCAATCGCAGGTTTAGTTTCTGGATCTGGTCCTACCTGTGCTTTTTTAGCTCGCGATCATTCCCATGCCCTCGATATCGCCGTGGCCTTGACCTCATCAGGTGTGTGTCGCACCGTTCGTACCGCTCAAGGTCCGGTCCAGGGGGCTCGCGTTATCAGTGCGTGAGTTTTGGATCGGTCTCAAGGCCAGCCAAGCCATTCCACGCAAGATTGACAAGATGCGCGACCACATCATCTTTACTTGGTTCGCGTACATCAAGCCACCACTGTCCAGTCAGCGCCACCATGCCGACCAACATTTGTGAGTACATCGGCGCATAACTGGTATCAAAGCCACGGATTCGAAATTGTTCAACGAGTAGGTGCTCAACTTGGGATGCAACATCGCCAATCAAACTTGAAAATGTTCCGGTAGATGTTGCTACCGGTGAATCACGCACCAGAATTCGAAATCCATCCGAATTATTTTCGACGTAGTTCAACAGCGCGAAAGCAACACCTTCAAGGACTTCCCGTGGGTGCCCTGCAATAAGTGAACCCTTAATCGCATCCGTAAGTTTTTGAACCTCACGATCTACGACAACGGCGTACAGCCCTTCCTTGCCACCGAAGTGTTCGTAAACCACCGGCTTGGAAACTCCAGCTTTTGTGGCAATTTCCTCAACGGAGGTGGCATCAAAACCTCGTTCAGCAAACAGCGAGCGTCCTACATCCAGGAGTTGCTCGCGCCGCTGGTTACCGCTCATGCGTGTTCGAACGCGTCCAGAACTAGCCAGTTCTGCTGGGTCCGGTGGAAGGCTCACGGCTTCATCATGCCCAAGGCTTGGACCAAGCATGATGCCCACTTCACCTACGTCAGGCGCGTCGTTCTAGGCTTGCGCACATTCAGGCGTGCAGATCGCGCCAATCCCAGATCGTCTAGCTGGCAGGACACCGGCCTTTGGTGCCGAGAACCGAGGTTCGAATCCTCGTCTGGGAGCCCATTGAGAATTCAGACCTGAGTTAATTCTCGCTAAGGTGGATAGGTGAGCCAGACCAGACCTGCAGCCGTGGTGATCCTTGCTGCTGGCGAGGGAACTCGGATGCGATCGAGCACGCCAAAGGTTTTGCATTCACTTGCTGGACGCACCTTGCTCGGGCACGTTGTTCATGTTGCCCGCACCCTGCATCCCGATCAGATCGTCACCGTGGTTGGTCACGGTCGCGATCTCGTGGGTGAACATCTGACAGAAATTGACCCCGATGTGATCACCGTTGTTCAAGAGGAACAAAACGGCACCGGTCATGCCGTGCGGATCGCCCTGGATGCCCTCGCGGGCGTTGAGGGAACAATTGTTGTGCTGTCCGGCGATAGCCCCTTGATGACCACCCAGACATTGCTGGCGTTATGCCAAGCCCACGAAGGTGAACTAAACAGTGCAACGGTGCTTACGGCTACCGTTCAAGACCCCACCGGGTATGGACGAGTCATTCGAGCCGTCGATGGAACTGTGGAGTCCATCGTTGAACAATCTGACGCGGATGAAGGACAGTTGAGAGTGCGCGAGGTCAACTCTGGCATGTACGCCTTTACAGCCGGACCACTTCGTGAAGCCCTGAATCAGCTGACAACGGACAATTCCCAAGGTGAGGAATATTTGACCGATGTTGTGGCTCTGATGCGCTCAGCTGCCTTGCGGGTGTCTGCGGTGTCAGCGGCTCACCCCGATGAAATTTTGGGAATTAACGATCGAGCCCAGTTGGCCCACGCCGGTGAAGTCATCCGCGACCGGCGAAATCGTGAACTTATGCTCTCTGGAGTCACCATCAAGGACCCATCCACCACTTGGATTGATGTCAACGTCGATGTTGCCCCAGAGGCGGTCTTGTTACCCGATACCCAACTACTCGGGGCGACCTCAGTAGGTGCTGGCGCCATTGTTGGCCCGCGGGTGTGGCTGCTGGATACCGAAGTTGGCGAAGACGCCCATGTAAGGGATGCAACCTGTGAACTTGCCGTCATTGGAGCGCAGGCAACAGTGGGTCCGTACACCTATCTAAGGCCGGGAACCATTCTTGATCGCGGCGCAAAGGTCGGTGGGTTTGTTGAAATTAAGAACTCCCGCGTTGGTGAGGGCTCTAAAGTTCCGCATCTTTCCTACGTGGGCGATGCGCAGATTGGTTCGGATACCAATATTGGTGCGGCTACGGTATTTGTGAATTTTGATGGCGAGAACAAACATCGAACGATCATCGGTGACTCAGTTCGAATCGGAAGCGACACCATGCTGGTTGCGCCGGTCACCATTGGAGACGGTGCTTACACCGCCGCCGGGTCTGTGATCACTGACGATGTCCCGGCAGGAGCGATGGCGGTGGCCCGTGCCCGTCAGCGGATCATCAATGGTTGGGTTCAGCGCAAGCGCCCTGGAAGTTCTTCGGCGCAAGCCGCGCAACGGGCTGAAGCCACCGGGGAAGACACTGGGCAAACCGGGTCAGATATTTCCCAATCTTGATCAACACGCAGACCCCGCTGGGCTAGCCTGCTGACTCACCGGCAGGATTGAGACCTGTCAAGTTCCGCCCGACAATGAACGCGAGAGGCATGAAGTGACCGGCATTAAGACCACTGGCCACAAGAAGCTCATGCTCTTTACGGGCCGGGCCCACCCTGCACTTGCAGAAGCGGTTGCCGAACAACTCGGCGTAGAAATCGTCCCGACTAGCGCCTATGACTTTGCCAACGGCGAAATCTTTGTTCGCTTCGAAGAATCCGTTCGCGGCTGTGATGCGTTTGTGCTTCAAAGCCACACAGAACCGGTGAACAAGTGGATCATGGAACAGATGCTGATGGTTGACGCACTTAAGCGTGCATCGGCAAAGCGCATCACAGTGGTCGCTCCGTTTTATGCCTACGCCCGTCAGGACAAGAAGCACCGCGGCCGCGAGCCCATCAGTGCTCGGTTGATGGCCGACCTCTTCAAGACCGCTGGTGCAAATCGCCTGATGTCCGTTGATCTGCACACCTCCCAGATCCAAGGCTTTTTTGATGGCCCGGTTGACCACCTGTTTGCGTTGCCCCTGCTGGCAGCTCACGTCCAAGAGCGCTATGACCGCAGCAACATCACAGTCGTTTCACCAGATGCTGGACGCGTGCGCGTGGCCGAGCGTTGGACTGACATCTTGGATGCACCGTTGGCCATCATTCACAAGCGACGCGATCCAGACATTCCTAACGAAGCCAAAGTTCTCGAAGTCGTCGGTGATGTGAAGGGTCGAGTGTGCGTCATCGTTGACGACATGATCGATACCGCTGGCACGATCACCAAAGCAGCTGACGCGCTTTTCGAGAACGGCGCCATTGATGTGGTGGCTACCTCCACTCACGGTGTCCTGTCCGGCCCGGCCGCTGAACGGCTGACCAATAGCCGGATTTCAGAAGTGGTGATCACCGACACCTTGCCGATCCCGCCTGAGCGAATGTTTGACAAGCTCACCATCTTGTCTATCGCCCCGCTGCTTGCCCGCGCTATTCATGAAGTCTTTGACGAAGGTTCTGTCACGAGCCTGTTTGATGGCCACTCCTGATTTCGCCCTGCCTAGACCCGAAGAAATCCTGCTCACTGGCCTCGCGTAAGGTGTGACACCTTGCAAGGGGTTAGTTGGTTCTAAATTTTTGTCACAATGATTTGAGGAGAAGGTCAGTGTCCGAGGTTCGCATCGATGCGCAGCCGCGTGATGAATTCGGTAAGGGTGCCGCCCGTCGAATTCGCCGTGACGGCAAAATCCCTGCGGTCATTTACGGCCACGGCACCGACCCCATTCACATCACCTTGCCAGGCCGTGACCTGACTCGCGCGCTGAAGCAACAAAATGTTTTGATCCAACTTCAACTAGCTGACGGAAAGTCGCAGTTGACTTTGCCTAAGTCGATTCAGCGTGACCCACTCCGACAGATCATCGAGCATGTTGACCTTGTGGTGGTCAATGCCGGCGAGAAGGTCGTGGTTGAAGTTCCCATCGTCACCTTTGGTTCAGCTGAGCCAGGCAGCCTTGTTGAGCACGCTGACAACTTGTCCGTGCGAGCGCTTGCGACCAGCATCCCCACATCGATTGAAGTTGACATTGCTGGCTTGCTGATCGGGACGAACGTGCGTGCCGGTGACCTTAAATTGCCAGATGGCGTTGAACTTGAATCTGATGCTGACTACTCGGTAGTTCACATCGTGTCTCCACAGACTGAAGAAGCTGCTGCACCGGTTGAGGTCGCAGCAGTTGACGCAGCACCTGTTGCAGACGCTTAATTTCCACCGCTTCCACTGGCGGGAGGTACGTCATGACGACGTGGTTAATCGTTGGCCTTGGTAATCCCGGTGAGACCTACGCCCAAACTCGACACAATGTTGGGTTTTTTGTTGCTGAGAACTTGGCGACCCGGACCGGTTCAAAGTGGAAGGCACACAAAGCTCGTGCGGATGTCGCCGAAACCCATCTTGCCGGCCAACGTGTTGTGCTGGCCAAACCACGCTCCTACATGAACGAATCCGGTGGCCCAGTTTCCGCTCTGGTGGGCTATTACAAGGTCGACCTTGAAAACGTGATCGTGATTCACGATGAACTAGATATCGAATTTGGCGCATTGCGTCTCAAGCTGGGTGGGGGAGATAACGGGCACAATGGATTGAAGTCCATTCGCCAGTCCACCGGAAGCGGAGACTTCCTACGAGTTCGTTTTGGCATCGGCCGCCCACCTGGACGCATGGATCCGGCTGCCTTTGTTCTCAAACCTTTTGCATCCAGTGAGCGCAAGGATGTTGAGGTTCTTGTCGATCGAGCCGCTGATGCGGTGGAAGCTCTGATGGCTGATGGTTTAGAAGCCGCGCAAAATACCTTCAATGCCCGCGACTGATTAGGCTCAATCCCGTGACATCGGATGTGCAGGTAGCACGAGAGCTTGCTCGTGAAGTAGGTCAAGCCCTTCTTGCTGCGCGCGATGAATTATTCGAGACCTTTGATACCCAAGGAATCAAAGATGCCGCCGACGAATTAGCCCAAAAAATTGTGGTGCAGCGACTTAAAGCCCAACGGCCTGATGATTCAGTACTTTCTGAAGAAGCGCAGGACGATCGCTCTCGATTGGTTGCCAAGCGCGTGTGGATCATTGACCCATTAGATGGAACCCGCGAGTATGCCCGCGCCGGGCGAGTAGATTGGGCAGTGCACGTTGCCTTGTGGGATCAGCCTGCGCAGGGATTTATCGCAGCAGCGGTGGATTTACCAGCCCAAGGGCTGGCCTTTGACACCTCTGGTTCACCAGCGCAGTTGCCGCCACGTCAACGCCTCGCCCAGGACGGGCGTATTCGTATTGCGGCTAGCCAAAGTCGCACTCCGCAGATCTTGGAACAGGTTGCCCAGTCCATGCCTATCGAGATTGTCCTGTGGGGCTCAGCCGGCGCTAAGACGGCTCGGGTTCTCACTGGTGAGGTCGATGCCTACATTCATGATTCTGATCTGAACGAATGGGATTCGGCTGCCCCCGTTGCTGTGGCACTGGCTTATGGGCTGCACGTCAGCCACCTAGATGGCACTCCACTGAGGTTCAATCAAGAAGTACCCATCACCGGTGATCTTGTGATCTGCCGTCCCGAGTTTGCTGATCAACTGTTGGCTTGCTTGCAATGAAACTGACCGGATTACTGACCGCGCTGAAGCAGCAACCAGGCGTGCAGCGATTTATTGACAGTGTTGAACCTGTTCAGCTTCGAGCCCCTGCGGCACTTCGCCCTTTCCTTGCTGCCTTGCTGGGTCAAAAAGTTGCAGGTCAGGTGCTTGTGGTGGTTTCAAGTACGCGGGAAGCCCAGGACCTTGCGCAATCTTTACGGGAACTGTTACCACCATCAACTGTTGTGGAATTTCCATCCTGGGAAACACTTCCGCACGAGCGATTGTCACCGCGCGCTGACACGGTGGGAGCTCGGTTAGCGATCCTGAGACGGTTGAAGCATCCAGCTGAGGCCGATGGGCCGATCAAGGTCGTCGTGGCATCAGTGCGCGCAGTGCTGCAGCCTTTGGTGCAAGGCTTGGCTGATCTTGAGCCGGTGAGTTGGTCAGTGGGCGATGACATTGACGTTGACAAGGCCATAGCGGACCTGGTCCTAGCCGGGTATAGCCGAAGTGAGCTTGTTCAACGTCGCGGAGAGTTTGCAATCCGTGGCGGAATTATTGATGTCTTTCCACCGACGGTGGATCACCCATTACGCACCGAACTGTGGGGTGACACCGTTGAAGAGATCCGTAGCTTTGCGGTTGCGGATCAGCGAAGCCTGCCCCGTGCATCGGTGGATCTCCTGTGGGCGCCGGTTTGTCGTGAACTGGTTTTAACCGATGAGGTTCGTGAGCGTGCCCGCAACGTGCCACAAACCCATCCGCACTTGCACGACATCTGTGAACGCATCGCAGCAGGTATCGCCGTTGAGGGAATGGAATCTCTGGCTCCCCTTCTCACCAGCGGTATGGAGAGCCTGCTTGATGTGTTGGCCGCAGGTTCGCAGGTCTTGGTTTGCGATCCAGAGCGAGTTCAAACTCGAGCCAGCGATTTGCTGCAGACCAGTCAGGAGTTCCTTAATGCCTCATGGCTGGTTGCTGCCGATGGTGGTAGCACCCCGCTTGATGTAGACGCGGCAAGTTTTTACACGTGGGATGAGATCCGACAAGTGGGCGGGCACTTTCCTTGGTGGTCCACAAGTGAGTTTGGCATTGATGAGGAATTGACTTCCCTCTCGGAGTTGACGCACCTTGATTCCGGTGTTGTGTTCGGGCAGCAGTATCGAAAGAATGCGCAGGAGTTCCTCGCGGATGTGAAATCGCAATTACGTCAGGGCTGGGCAGTTGTCGTGGTCACTGAGGGTCACGGGTCCGCCGAACGCATGGTGGAAGTCCTCAGTGCCGCTGAGGTCCCAGCGCGACTGGTGGACGAAGTCGAAGTGATGGCGCAACCACACTTGGTCACGGTGACCACTGCCAATCTAGAAAGTGGTTTCAGGGCGCCCGAAGCAAAAGTCATGGTCGTCACCCAAAACGACTTGTCGGGTGAGCGGGTGCCAACAAAAGACATGCAACGCATGCCATCGCGACGCCGCGGTGTAGAGCTGATTGAGTTGAATCCAGGCGATCACGTCGTGCATGAACAACATGGCGTGGGTAAGTATGTTGAACTTGTCTCACGAACGGTCCAAGGCGCTCAGCGCGAATATCTCGTCGTGGAGTACGCGCCTAATAAGCGTGGCGGTCCACCGGATCGACTCTTTGTTCCCACCGATCAACTTGATCAGATCACTCGTTATTCCGGTGGTGAGGCGCCTTCACTCAGTCGCATGGGCGGAAGCGATTGGGTCAAGACCAAGGGCCGTGCGCGTAAGGCGGTCAAGGAAATTGCCGCTGGTTTGATTCGCCTGTATTCGGCTCGCATGGCAGCTCCTGGATTTGCCTTCAGCCCGGACACGCCCTGGCAGCGCGAACTTGAAGATGCCTTTGTCTACAACGAAACCCCTGACCAACTCGCCACTATCGATGAAGTCAAAGCTGACATGGAGCGAGCGGTCCCGATGGATCGACTCATCTGTGGCGATGTGGGCTATGGCAAAACCGAGATTGCAGTTCGGGCCGCCTTTAAAGCCGTACAGGACGGCAAGCAGGTAGCGGTGATCGTGCCCACGACGCTACTGTCCCAGCAACATTTCGTCACCTTTAGTGATCGCTACGCAAACTTTCCCATCAAGGTCGCTGGCCTATCGCGTTTCCAAACGGACAAGCAGGCACGCGAAGTTTTAGTAGGCCTGGCTGACGGCACGATTGATGTGGTCATTGGTACGCACCGCCTCTTCGGCTCCGATATTGCCTTCAAAGACCTAGGGCTGGTCATCGTTGACGAAGAGCAGCGCTTTGGTGTTGAGCACAAAGAGCATTTAAAGCAAATGCGAGCCGATGTTGACGTGCTGGCTATGTCAGCCACGCCCATTCCGCGAACTCTTGAAATGGCAGTAACCGGCATTCGCGAGATGTCCACCATTGCTACCCCGCCAGAAGAGCGCCACCCGGTGCTGACCTATGTCGGGGCCTATGACCAACGACAAGTTGGAGCCGCAATTCGTCGGGAGTTGCTCCGTGAAGGCCAAGTCTTCTTCCTACATAACAGGGTTGAGTCCATTGATCAGGCGGCGGCTCGTCTCCAAGAGCTTGTTCCGCAGGCTCGAATTGCGGTAGCACATGGCCAAATGAGCGAGGTAGCCCTTGAGCAGGTCATCGTTGATTTTTGGGAGCGCGCCTTTGATGTTTTGGTCTGCACCACCATTGTTGAAAGCGGCCTTGATATCGCCAATGCCAACACCTTGATTGTTGAGCGTGCTGATCGGCTGGGGCTGTCCCAGTTGCATCAACTCAGGGGGCGAGTTGGTCGCGGTCGAGAGCGCGCCTATGCCTACTTCCTGTATCCGGCCGATCTTCCGCTCACCCAAACCGCTCATGATCGGCTCAGCACTATCGCCCAGCACTCCGAGCTCGGTGGCGGCATGGCAGTGGCGATGAAGGATCTTGAGATCCGAGGAGCAGGCAACCTTCTTGGCGGTGAGCAATCCGGTCACATCGCAGGAGTTGGTTTCGATTTGTATGTGCGCATGGTGGGCGAAGCTGTCGCAGAGTTCCGAGGAGAGGTGAGCCAAGAAGCTGTTCCGGTAAGGGTGGAACTTCCCATTGACGCGAACATTCCCCACGAGTACTTGTCTCAGGAGCGGCTTCGACTTCAGGTGTACAAGCAAATTGCGGCCATCACCAATCAAGATCAGGCAGATGCCACTAAGACTGAGATCCTTGACCGCTTCGGTCCGTTGCCGGCTGAGCTAGAACGTTTGTTGGATGTAGCGCAGTTGCGCATGTTGGCCGCTGAGAAGGGATTGCAAGAGATCCAGTTATCGGGGCGCAGCATCCGCATTGGCCCCGTCGACCTGCCGGAATCGGCAGCCCTGAAGCTTGCGCGCCTTTACCCAGGAAGCTTGGTTAAGACTGCGACCAGCACAATTCTTGTTCCGGCGCCCATGACGGCTCGCGTGGGCGGTTCACCGGTGCGTAATGGTGAATTGATTGAATGGGTGCGTAACCTGATCAACGAGATCATCTAACTGGAGAGGGCTTTTGTGAGCGGCAAGAAGTTTCTAAGTCTGGTTGTGGTCTCGTTGGTGACCATCGTGAGCATCAGCGCCTGTGGATTGAACGCATCCGATGCTGCCCGCGTGGGCGAGAACAAACTTGCTATTAAGACGGTCTTAGAGCAGTCCCAAACCGTTGATGACCTCAGCCGAGCAGTGGACAAAGCAGCCCCCGATGGAGCTCAAGTCAATCGATCCCAAGTGGCCATCTGGATTGAAGAACAACTCACCGCAAGGGTTGCGCAGTCTTTGAAGATTTCTGTCACCGATGCGCAGGTGGACAAGTTTCTGGCCAGCGTTGCGCAACAAAGCGGCGTTTCGCCTGAGCTGTTCGCCCAACAATTTGCCGTTCAACAAGGAACTTGGGTTGTCCCAAGCCAGCTGAACACATTCACGCGAACCTATTTGACTCAACAAAAGATCAAGGCCGCTTTGTTACCGAAGGGAACACCTGCTGCGCAGAGCGCGGCGTTAAGTAAGGCGTTGGGCAAAGTCGCCGCCACTGTCGGCGTATTTGTCTCACCACGCTACGGCTCCTGGGACCAGGCCAATGTTCGAGTCGCAGGCCTAACCAATGACCTGTCCACGCCCGGACGTGTCGGCGCCCCTAATGTGTCCAACCCCGACACAGCTCCTAATACGCGCTAGCCCATGGCGGCTCAAGCCTGCGCGGGATAACCCTTGTGCACAGCCTGAGGCAATCGTGGGAATGGAGTGACTGATGGTGCCCAAGAGGTGGCATTCACTTCGATTTTGAGCACAACCACGCCTGTCACTAGCCCAACCGGGTGCTCTGTGGACAAATGACCGAAAGGGGGATACACGGCTCAGAGGGGCATGGCAAGATATGTCAAGTCGTAGGAGGCTTTGACCTTCGGGTTTGTCTGGTCGCACCCAGCCCGAAGTGAGCCATAGCGAAACCGGCCAACGACGCATTTCACGTAACTCGCGTGAAAATCGAACTGGCTGAGGGATCTTCATGTCATCGTTTACATCACTGACCATCTCAAGCAAGCGCGCGCGCTTTGTTGCCGCTGCAGCCGCTTTAGCGTTGATTACATTGTCGGCAGGTGCGGGAGCAACCGCAGCTAATGCCAAGCCAGCCGGTCCCGATGCATTGTCGTCGCCGGCCTCGACCAGTGGCCCCAGCGTTGGCAAGTCACCAAGCCCGACAAGTTCGCCGAGTGCTTCCTCCAAGTCAGTGTCAGCCAACAGTGGCGACAACAGTGGCGACAACAGCTGTGGTCAGAATGAGAACAACAATCCTTCGTCGATTCGCGCCCAGCACAGTTACAACACCGACAACTGTTGCCCACCATCCACAAGCCCTTCATCAATCGCTGCTACTTCTGAGGGCGAAGGCGAACATGGCACTAAGAGCAGCAGTGACTGCTGCTTGACGAACACGCCGAGCAACGTTTCAACTCAGGACCACCGTCACTCCAAAGACTCCAAGCACAAGAAGAAGCACAAGGATCACGGGAACACAAACACTTTCGACTGCTGCTTGATCTCGAACTCACCTTCGTCAAGCGACTCTGACCACCGCGGTCATCGCGGTCATCGCGGTCACAAGGACAAGTACGGTCACTGCATCGTTCCTGTCTACGACATCAACATCCAGAAGTCTCAGACCGAAGCCAACCCTGTTGGCCCTGGTCAGACCGTTCATTACGTCCTGACCGTTTCCAATGACGGGGCGGTGACCTCACCCAACAACAAGAACACCGCTCCGGCTGGATTCAAGGTCTATGACCCGATTCCTGATTTCTTGACCTTGGTTAGCGTTTCAGGCACCGGCTTTAGCTGCACCCCTGACTTTGTTAACAATGAAGCCGACTGCACCGCGACTCAATCTTTGGTTGCCGGCGCCAGCCGCACGATCACGGTCACAGTTACTGCCGATGATGACTCTGGTAACGCTGACCCGCAGACCAATGAGGCATGTCTTGAGGACGGAACGACTCAGAATCAACCACGTAGTTCGGGTTCATCCAGCGAAGACCACAACGTCTATGCATCTGGTTGTTCAAGTGTTGACACTACCTTCAAGACAGGCACGCTAACGCTCTCCAAGACCAATGACCCTGTAGAAGCTGCTCACCTGACCGGTTTCAACAGCGAAATTACCTACACCATTACCGCTTCGGCGACTGGAGCCATTGACCAGACCGGCGTTGTCGTTACTGACATCCTTCCGGGCTACGACGCCGACCACACATCAGGACTGACAAATCTTGCTGATGGTTTGAATTCAGTGGTGTGTAAAGATTCCAGCGCCGCTGTGATCGCCTCGTGTGCGACGTACTCTGCGGGTACCCACAAGGTCACCGCAAATTTGGGCACGATCACCACTGGTACTTCGGCTACTGTCACGATCACAGTCAAGGTGCCTTCGCAAGCTATCGCTGCACCGCCGACCACCTTGGACATCCTCAACCAGGCCCACGCCTCCTCGAACCAGACCGGTTCGGAAGATGATGTGAAGTCTGAGGTTGTCACCAACGTTGTCGATATCGCCGCTGCTGAGCCACGCGCTGTCTGTGACGACGGAACGCCAACCTTTGATGTCTCTGGTGGTGGATTCACCGACGGCGACACCGTCACCATGGATATCTATGACCGCAATGGAAACTTGGTTTACATCAACTACGTCCCACAAACCCCGGATTACTCTGGTGCAGTCAGCACTTCGGCTGATTCCACGGGTGAGGCGTCCTTCACCTCAATTCCATGGCCAGGATTTAGCGACGATGGAACGACCAAGACCTACCCGTCCTTCGATTCGCCGGACTTCTCGGAAATCCAGGTTGTCCTGCATTCGGATGGACATGACATCACGCCAGCCTCCATTCGTCAGGGACTGCGTCTCCACGCTCTAGCCTCAACCCCAGCGCATGAGACCGAAAAGGTATTCATTGATTACCCGACTTCGGCCTCCTCATGTACGCCAGTGGCGCTTGAGATCACTAAGGCGAACAACCCAACTTCATCAGAGACGATCACGACCTTTGGTTCCGAGATCACCTACACCCTTGATGTCACCGCCCCTGAGACCAACTTGGCTAACGCACGCAATGTCGTGGTCAGCGATGTTCTTCCGGGCTATGACGCCAACTTCACTGGATCTGGCTTAGTTACCTACAAGCCATCGTCGGCTGTTTGCAACGACGGCGCATCCGATGTCACCGTCGACAGCACCTGCGTTGTGACTTTGACCAACAGCAACCACACTGTGGAGTGGGCGTTGGGTCTGATGCAGCCAGGTGAGCACCGTCAAGTTCAGTTTGTGGTCACTGTTGACACGCAAGGACTTCCTTCCAACCCGTCAATCTTTACGATGACAAACCAAGCCAGTGTTGATAGTTCAGACACTGACCCAACGACGTCAAACCCGGTGGACAACCCAGCCAATATTGCCTTGACTGCTGGCTTGACTGTGGTTAAGAAGGCCAGTGTTTCGGTAAACAACCCGGACAAGCTGTGGTTCAAGACCGTCATTCGCCCCCGTGGCAAGGTCGTGACCTACCGCTACCAAGTCACCAACACGGGAACCCTGCCAATCAGCGGCATCTCCTTGAACGATGACTTGAACTTCGGTCCTCAGTACGGCACGTCGGTGACAAGCAGCTTGGACGAAAGCAGTTTGACTAACTGTCGCGTGGGTGGCGATGGCACCAGTAGCGCGCCGAGCTATGGCTCGACTGCCTCGTTCAACCAGGGTGCCGCAATTGGTTCCATCGTTTTGGCTCCAGGTCAGGACCTGTGGCTCTACTGCGATCTTTTGGTTCCCACATCCCTAACTGATGCGCAGGTTGCAAAGAACTCGATCTTTGACAAGGCCACGGTTAATGGGACCACCGGACTTGGGCCGATTTCAGCTCAGTCAAACGAAGTGATTGTTGAAATCGCAACCGAAGATTCAGACCTGTTGCCGTTCAAGGCCATCACGAATGAGGATGGAACGAACTACCGCAAGTTTGACAACTTGGGCCGTCTGGAAGTTCCTACCTTGAAGACCTTCCGGATGTTCGTTGACAATGTCTCCACCACGCCACAACAGGTGACGGTCTATGACTACTTCTCCAATGAATCTAAGGGTCTGAGCAAGGCCAACCGCGATTCCATCTTCAACGGCATGAAGTGTGTGAACTACAACCCAACCAGCCCGTACTCCTTTGCCGCTCCGATCAGTGATGCAGATGTACTGGCCGATGGCGCCTTCACCGGTGGGTCCGAAAACGTTGCGTTCACTGCCGACACTGGTGGCAAGAATGCTGGAACCTGGTTGGCTCGTTCGCAGGACCTAGGGATCATTTACCCCGAGGGCGGCTGGAGCTTTGTCTGCCAGGCAACTCTGCTTCCGGGCGAGTATGACTTGACCAATGAGTTCCGTGTTATTTCAACGCCGGTCCTCTCGCCAGATAGCAGTGGCGGATCAAGCCCATTCCGGGTGCGCACCTCTGCTGCTGCGGTTCCGGCCGTAACTGGCAAGCAGGATGTTGTCTCTACCGCTGGTGTCGAACTGGGCACTCCGGTTGACAACGGTGGTGGCGCTGGTGGCGGTGTGGCTGACACAGCTGGTAGCCCCCTACCGAAGACTGGTGCCGACTTGGTGATTCCTACCGCGATCCTGGGCATGCTGCTCGTGGGTCTAGGCGTTGGGACTCGTCGCCTCGCGCGCCGTACTCACTAACTCCCACTAAGTTCGAGGCCCGGTCTGAAGATATTCAGGCCGGGCCTTGTGCTTGGTGTCAGGGCACATTTGCCTATCGGTAGGCTGATCAAACATAAGCTGCTGACCAGATCAGATGGAGTTTGTCGCTGTGGCCACTATTGAAGCCATCATTGCCCGTGAAATTCTTGACTCGCGCGGAAACCCCACCGTTGAGGTTGAAGTCGCCCTCAGCGATGGCGTTGTTTCCCGAGCAGCCGTTCCTAGCGGGGCGTCAACCGGTGCCTTTGAAGCCAGCGAACTTCGCGATGGCGGAGCTCGCTATGGCGGTAAAGGTGTTGAGAAGGCCGTCAACGCTGTCTGGGAGGAATTGCAACCAGCGCTCTTAGGTTTTGATGCCAGCGAACAGCGCTTGATAGATCAGACCATGATCGATCTGGATGCAACCCCCAATAAGGCTCGGCTCGGTGCAAACGCGATCTTGGGTGTTTCACTTGCGGTGGCTCGTGCAGCTGCTAATTCGGCCGAACTGCCCCTGTTCCGTTACCTCGGCGGACCCAATGCGCACACCTTGCCAGTTCCGATGATGAACATTCTCAATGGTGGAGCCCATGCGGACACCGATGTTGATATCCAAGAATTCATGATCGCCCCCATTGGCGCTGTTACGTTCCATGAGGGCCTTCAACAGGGTGCTGAGGTCTACCACGCGCTGAAGTCGGTCCTGAAGAGCAAGGGATTTGCCACTGGCCTTGGCGATGAAGGCGGCTTCGCACCAAGTTTGCCCAGTAATGCCAGCGCCCTTGACCTGATTGCCGAGGCTGTTGGCACAACGGGCTTGACGTTGGGCCAGGACATCGCGTTGGCTCTCGATGTTGCAGCCACAGAGTTCTATGCCGACGGTTCGTACCGTTTTGAAGGCAAGTCACGCACCTCAGAAGAGATGGCGCAGTACTACGCGAGTTTGGTTGATGCCTACCCCATCGTCTCGATTGAAGATCCGATGTCAGAAGAAGATTGGGACGGCTGGCTGGCGGTGACCAGGTTGCTCGGTGAGCGCACCCAAATCGTCGGGGATGACTTGTTCGTCACAAACCCGGTTCGGCTTCAACGTGGCATTGATGGCGGTCAGGCCAATGCGCTCCTGGTTAAGGTCAACCAAATCGGAACGTTAACGGAAACGTTAGATGCAGTGAACTTGGCGCACGCCAATGGTTATCGCTGCATGATGAGTCACCGCTCTGGAGAAACCGAAGACACCACGATTGCAGACCTGGCGGTGGCCACCGATTGTGGTCAAATCAAGACTGGCGCCCCAGCCCGTTCGGAGCGGGTGGCTAAGTACAACCAGTTGCTGCGCATTGAGGAAGAACTTGATGACGCGGCTCGCTACGCCGGCCGGAGTGCCTTCCCCCGATTTAACGGTTAATCGCGCACACTTGGCATATGGCCGATTCCCCGCGACCTCCCGCAGCTCGTAATGATTTGGCGAACTACTCGCCCTTTACCTCGCGTGCCCTGGTTTTGGGTGGGATTCTTGCGGTCCTGGTTGTCCTTTACGCCGTCCCGGTTCGCGAATACGTCCAGCAACGAAGTCAAATTGCGGCCTTACAAGCCGACAAAGCGCGAACGAGTGCGCACATCACTGAGTTATCAAAGCGCCTTGAACAGTGGAAAGATCCCGCCTTCGTCTCGGCTCAAGCCCGTCAGAGATTGCAGTATGTAATGCCAGGCGAGGTCAGCTACGTAGTCCTAGATCCCAATTCCACGCCGGCTCAAATCGCTACCGGCCGCGCGGCCAATACCTCTTCGACTGCCTGGTACACCTTGCTATGGCAATCAGTGCAAGTTGCTGATGCTCCCGTTGGCAAGTAGTTAGTAGCAGCCCGCTGTGTCGACCAATGGTTCCAACGAAATTTCATCCGATGACCTGACGATGGTTACTCAACAATTGGGCAGGCCGGTACGTGGAACGCGAAATGTGGCCCATCGCTGCGAATGCGGGGCGCCCGATGTTGTGGAAACTTCCCCTGCGTTAGAAGACGGCGAACCCTTTCCCACCTTGTTCTACCTGACCTGCCCAAAGGCAGCCTCAGCTATTGGCACACTTGAGGCATCAGGCCTGATGAAGCGCATGCAAGAGCGATTGACGACGGAGCCCGATTTAGGCGTTGCCTATCGTGCCGCTCATGAGGACTACTTGCAACGGCGCGAACAGATACAAAGTGTTGATCACATTGCCGGGATCTCCGCTGGTGGGATGCCGGATCGAGTCAAATGTCTGCATGTTCTAGCCGCGCATTCACTAGCCGCCGGTCCAGGCGTTAATCCGCTGGGTGATGAGGTGCTTGCATTGTTGCCCAAGTGGTGGCTTAGCGGCCCATGTAGTCAAAAATTCGCGGGGGGTGCGTCATGAGCGTAGTTGCGGCTATTGATTGCGGAACCAACTCCATTCGACTATTGGTGGCACAGGTTAATTCAAGCGGCGTTCTTGAAGACCTAGACCGGCGCATGATCGTTATCCGTTTGGGCGAGGGGGTCGATCAAACGGGCGAGATCTCATCGGCCGCACTTGAGCGCGCGTTTATTGCCTGCGATGAATTTGCCTCAGTGATCGATAAGTTAGGCGCGCAGAAAGTTCGATTCGTTGCCACATCAGCATCTCGGGATGCTAAGAATCGGCAAATCTTCGTTGATGGTGTTAAGTCCCGCATCGGCGTGGAGCCTGAGGTTATTTCAGGACATGAAGAAGCCACCCTTTCCTTCAATGGCGCTACAGGAAGTTTGGTCGCAGCTCAGTCACCATTGTTAGTGATCGATATTGGGGGTGGCTCCACCGAATTCGTTTTGGGAGTCAGCGCACCAACCTCAGCAATCTCGGTTGATATGGGGTGTGTTCGCTTAACTGAACGCATCTTGCATGATGACCCACCATCGCCTGCGCAGATTGACCAAGCCAGCGTATTCGTGGATTCTTTGATTGCAAAAGCCGGTGAGGTTGTTGATTTTGCCCAGGCAAAGACGTTGGTCGGGCTGGCCGGTTCGGTAACAACAGTTGCGGCTATCGCCTTGGGCCTTGATGTCTATGACTCAGAGGCGATTCATGGTTCGCGGATCCGCGCGCAGCAGGTTCATGAGGTAACAAAGACTTTATTGGGCATGACGAGGGCACAGCGTTCCACGCTAGGAGTCATGCACCCAGGTCGAGTAGATGTCATTGGTTCGGGTGCACTCGTGCTTGATCGCATCATGAAGGCCACCGGAATTCCCGAAGTGCTGGTAAGCGAGCGTGACATCTTGGATGGGATCGCACAGTCTTTGCTCTAGTGACGCATTAGAGTGAGTTCACCGCCAACCAAGATCGGATACGTCATGAGTTCATTCGCAGTGACCATTTTAGGTCAGGACCGCCCAGGAATTATCGCTGAGGCAACGGGTGCCCTTGCCGATCTTGGCGGCAATCTTGAGGACACCTCAATGACCTTGCTACGTGGCCATTTTGTGATGACCCTGGTGGTCAGTACTGATGCGACCGAGCAGTCACTTCGCGCAATCCTTGACGAAAAGTTTGGCGACAAGGACCTTGACGTAGTGGTGATGGAACTTCATGGCGCAGCAAGTGCACCCAGTACTGGCCAAAGTTACGTTCTCAGTGTTCACGGCGCTGACCGAGTAGGCATCGTGGCATCTATTACGGAGGTTTTGGCACGTGGTGGGGCCAACATCACAGACTTAACGACCCGGTTGGGCGGAAGTCTTTACCTGCTGGTTGCTGAAATTGATATTCCAGCTAGTACTTCAGTGGCTGAACTAGAGGCGCAGATTAAGCAGGTTGCCGAAGACCTTGGGGTAGGGGCGAGCCTTCGACCAGCGGAGTCTGACGATCTGTGATGCACATGCCTGACTTGCCCATAGGCACAGTGCAAGTCGTCCTAGTGACGCCGCACTCAGTGTTGTCAACACGTTGTGTTGAGGTTGACCCGCGTGATCCGCTCACGGTCCAATTGGCTGCTGATCTGATTGCTACGCAACGGGTCTCGCCCGGATGTGTCGGACTTGCAGCCAATCAAATTGGGGTGGGGCAGCGCGTATTTAGTCTCGATGTCAGCAAACACCCAAAAGCTCGCATTCACCACGGCGAATTTGTCGTGGTCAATCCTGAAATTGTTGAGGCCACTCGCAATGAAAAGGGCCGTGAGGGTTGTATGTCAGTTCCTGACTTCACCGGCGATGTCAAGCGGGCGACTCGGCTGACGCTGAAGGCACAGCTTCCTGGAACCGCCGAGGAGATTTTCATCGAAACTGATGCCTTTGAAGCTAGGGCCATCCAGCATGAGGTTGATCATCTTGATGGTTTTGTCTTCCTTGACAAGGTGGCCGGGGCGCATGCCATCTACCCGCGGCAGACCTACCTGTAACTTATTCTCATAGTGCTCGCCCGAGTGGCGGAATTGGCAGACGCAGCGGACTTAAAATCCGCGGCCGAAAGGCGTTGCGGGTTCGAGTCCCGCCTCGGGCACTAAAAGGTATGCGGTGAGCCAGCAGGCGCTTTGGCTTGGGTTTGGCTAACGTTGTAGGTGTACAACTTCCCAAGGAGGAATGATGGAATCGCGTAACCCAATTTTGCGCCGAGACGCGCAAGCGGCTAAGTCCAACCCAAGCTCTGGACCTGTCCAAGCACCCGCTGGCGTGAGCCCAGATCAGCTTCAGGAAATGTACAACCGGCCGCCGCTGACCGGTAACGTCGTCACGATCGATGATGTGGTCGTCAAGACCAGCATCTTGTTCGGCATCTTGCTGGTTGGCGCTGTCCTCGGCTGGAATACCGCTGAGTCCATTCCATTTTTATGGATTGGCGCGGCCATCATCGGGATGATTCTGGGAATCGTTAACGCGGTCAAGCGCAACGTCAGCGTTGCGTTGATCATCGCTTACGCTGCCGTCCAAGGAGTTTTCTTAGGTGGCATTAGTCGTTGGTATGACCTCTCCTACACCGAGTCAATCGTCCAACAGGCAGTCTTTGGCACCTTTGTTGCTTTCGCCGTGATGTTGGTGCTCTACCGAACCGGAATTATTAAGGTCAATTCTCGGTTCGCCAAGATCATGACAGTCGCGCTGATCTCCTATGGAGTGATCGCGGTGATCTCCTTGATTTCTGCGCTGTTTGGAGTCGGGTCAGGTTGGGGCTTCTATGGTGTTGGGCCACTTGGGCTGATCTTGTGTTTAGTTGGGGTTGGCCTTGCCTCTCTCACCTTGGCCTTAGATTTTGAAGCCATTACGCAATCGATTCAACGAGGGTTGCCAGAGAACGAATCGTGGCGACTGGGTTTTGCCCTGATGGTCACCCTGATCTGGCTCTACTTGGAGATCTTGCGCTTCCTGGCCATCTTGAATAGCCGCTAAAGAATTCATGGGCTTTGATGCGTTGCCAGCGGGCGAGCAAGCTCTCGCCCGCTCGGTGCTATCTATTGCTGATCGTTTGCGTTCAATGGACCTGAACCGGCTAAGTCGCAGTAGCGATGGTGAGCCATCTATTGCTGATCGTGTCTATATCGCGTGCCAGAAGTTGGCCCCCCAGGTGCCGAGATTGTCAGATCCGGCCAGCGGGGATCAATGGAGCATTATTGCCAGCGAGTATTTGGCTAAGGGCAATGATTTAGATCTTCTTCATACTCAGGTCAGCGAGCTAAAAGCAGTTCTTTAGGCACGTTTGGCCAAAAACTCGTGCAATCTGCCTTGTGCATTCTCACTGATGTGCGGTCCATGTGTAAATGCCACAGTGTCGCAGCTGATCTGGCTCAATCGTTGTGCGGATTGTTCGTTCAGGGCGATGTCGTGGCAAAAGACCTTAATTCCAATGCGGATTTGAGAACGCCAGTAGTGAATGACATCGCCAGTGATCAAAACCCCGGTGGGTTCGTGAAAGTAACTGGTATGGCCGGGCGTATGACCGGGCGTATGGAGCACTCTTAACCCACCTGCTACATCCAGCAGTGCGCCGTCGGAAAAGGTGTGGCTCACGGTGATCTTGTCGTAGCGGCCAAATCGCTCAAGCAACGATCGAAATCTGCGGCTGGGGTCGATGGGTGGGCATTGACCCGCTTCTAGGAATGTCGCATCATCAACATGTGCGCTGACCGGTGACCCGCTGGCCTTACGAACACGTTCAACATTTCCGACGTGATCATTGTGCGCATGGGTCACCACGATGGATGTGACATCAGAAACATCAAGTCCTAGATGTGAGAAGCCGGCTTCTAGACGCTTCCAGCCTTGGGTAATGCCTCCATCAATCAGCGTGACTTGGCCGTCGGCTGCCTTGACGACAAAGGCGTTGATGCCATCAGAGGTGGCCACGGGAATGCGCCAAATATTGGGAGCTAGTTCATAGGCGGGTGTGCCTGACATCTACTTACCTTTCCTAGACCACAAGGACGGCTTGCTCGCCGTTGGTTCACCCAGGCTGCGTTTAAGTTGTTCTACCTCGGCTCGAGCATCGGCCAGGGCAACTGGAATGAAGTCGTCAAGAACATTGGCCGGAATCGAGAGCTCAGCCAAGACAGTGGCGTTGTATGGCTTGGCGTAGTAGCGATTGACTCCGTCAAAAAGTGCACAGGCGTAACCGCAAGCAAGGATCAAAGGCTCCCAGTCGTGGTGTGATTGGACGCTGGAATAGGGCTGCGTTGCCTCGACCATGATTACCGTTGGTGACATTGCTTTCAAATCGCACCCTTGGAGCGCGGGCAGCTCCATGCCTTCAACATCGACTTTGAGCAGGTCAACAGTGCGCTGGCTCGCCAGTTCCTTCCAGAGCGAATCCACACTTCGAATGGGAGCTACAACTGTGGCGATTTGGGTATGTTCGCTTGCCCGAGATTTCACACCATCGCCATCAAAGGATGCCCCGTATGCACTTGCTCCATAAAAAAGTTCAACCTCACCACCATCGGTGGCACCAACAGCGCAGGCCACGTTGATATCGCGGGGGCGATCACGATTGAGCAGATCAATAAAGTGTGGCAGCGGTTCAATGTTTAGGCCGGACCAGCCCTTGTCGTAGAGCAACTTGGTCACTGACCCGTTAGTGGGGTGGGCCGCACCAACGTCAATGAAGAAGCCCTCACTGATGTCCTTGAACACCCGCTTGAGCAGGATGTCTTCGTGGTTTCCCGCGTAGGAGATCTCAGGCATTTGCCTAGTGTGTCAGTCCAGCAGGCCCACGGGGCACGAAACTCCGGTCCCGCCCATTCCGCAGTACCCGTTAGGGACTTTGTGGAGGTATTGCTGGTGGTATGCCTCTGCGAAGTAAAAGACTCCAGCGTCAGCCAGTGTGTCAATTTCGGTGGTGATATCTCGATGGCCATGCGCTTTAAGGGCGGCTTGGTACCGGGTTTTGGAATCTGCCACCAGCTCATCTTGAACAGCGTTCGTGGTGTAAATAGCTGATCGATATTGGGTGCCAACGTCATTGCCTTGACGAAAGCCCTGAGTGGGATCGTGGTTTTCCCAAAAGGTGCTCAAGATCTTGGTTATCGACACTTGAGCTGGATCAAAGACAACTTGCACTGCTTCAGTGTGGCCGGTTCGTCCAGTGCACACTTCATCGTAGGTGGGATTTTCGGTGTAACCACCTTGGTAGCCGACTGCGGTTGAATACACACCTGGGGTTTGCCAAAACTTGCGTTCGGCTCCCCAAAAGCAACCCATACCAAAGTAAATAGTTTCTAGGTCGGCGGGAAAAGGTGGCTCAAGCACGGTGCCCAGCACAGCATGTCGATCAGGAATATCAAAGATTCGTTTGTCGCGACCAGGTAGAGCCTCAGCCGGGCTGATCAAGCGACGCGGTGCGAATGAAAACATCAGGCTCTCCCTCAAGGTCCTAAACCACAATTCTTGCCTGAAGAGTTAGATTTCGCCTGTTGAATCAGTTTCTAGTCGTGCCTTTTTAAGCACTCGTGCGTGCGTTTCTTTCATGGATAACGCAAGGAGGAGCCCACACGCAGCCACCGTGGCGCCGGCGCAAAATGCCACCGAATATCCAGCCTGAGCAACGAGTAGTCCGGCGATCAGAGGA
Source organism: uncultured Actinomycetes bacterium (assembly GCA_903920865.1). GTDB lineage: Bacteria > Actinomycetota > Actinomycetes > UBA12327 > UBA12327 > AcAMD-2. The sequence goes on along the minus strand of CAIXNN010000060.1, from coordinate 33,434 downwards.
CCTGTAATGGCCCCGAAGTCACTGGCCATTTGAAAGGCAGCCACCACGGTGCCACCACGAGTTGGCGAAACATCTCCAACGACGGCAGCTGGTGCTGAGCCCATGAAGGCTGAACCAATTCCCAGAACTGCCATTGCGATCAGGAAGACAACCGGCGAGTGCGATAACGCCAAAACAAGCATCCCCAAAGTCACTGCGCTGGTGCCAGCGATCAGTGCTGGTTTGCGGCCACGTTCATCACTGATTCGCCCGGCCGGAATCAACAGGATTGCTTGGATGCCAGCGGCAACAAAAAAACCAATTCCAGCCAGAACAGGCCCCTTGTTCAGCGCTTCGACGACAAAGAGCGGAACCAGGGCTGCGCGCAGCCCAAAGGAAGAGAACCCATTACCTAGATTGATAACCAGAGCGGTCACGAAGGATCGATTGCGTAGGGCCAACATCAGTGGCGCGAGTCCTCTTTCCGACTCGTCCTTGTGTGATGTGTGATCTCTGCGCGCAGTTGGACTGTTGCGAAGTGCGGTGATCGCGAAGGTCCCAGCGATGATGAGCATGCCGGCATAGATGAAGAAGGTTGCTCGGATTGAGTAGGCGCTGATGAGTCCGCCAAGAGCGGGACCACTGATCCCACCAAGTAAGAAGCCTCCTTGGAAAACACCGGCCGCCCGCCCGCGTTCACCTTCGCCAGCGCTACGAAGAAGTAAGCCCAAGGCCGAAACAGTGAACATTGCGCTACCCACACCACCGATGCCACGGAGCAGCAACAGCTGTTCATAGGTCTTTGACAGTCCAGCAAGCGCACTGGAGATGGCAACGATCCACACACCGGCGGTTAGAACTACTCGCTCTCCCAGGCGATCGACGATCGTTCCGGCTCCCAAGGCGGAGATAAAACGCATGAAAGCAAATGCGCTCACCACCGCGCCAACGGCGAAATACGAAACACCGAATTGCCGAGCAAAAAGTGGGATGGCCGGAGCAACGATTCCAAAACCTAGGGCGACTAAAAAGGCAATCACCACAAGAACGCCGACTTCGCGTGGAAGACCAGACAAAGGGTTGCGGATACGCATCAGGGTTTCATTGTCGCAAGGGCCTGCTACGCGCTGCGCCTGCGACCCTTACGGCGGGCTAGGTAGTTGGTCACAACGTAGTCGCCCAGTCGCCCAGTCGGTGAGGCAAAAACCTGCCCACCATTTCGTTGGGCTAAGCCCTGGACGAATTGTTCAAGTCGTGGGTCATCGCCCAATCTGAAGATTGACAAGGTTGCTCCACGCCGAGTCATCTTGTCCACTTCGGCCACGGTGAGTGCAATGGTTTCCTGAGTGGGCGGGTACCAAAAGAACGGTGTGCCATCGCGTTCGATATGTGCTGTCGGTTCACCGTCGGTGATGATCATCACGATGGGGTCGGCGTCAGGGTGCTTGTCAAGGAATCGACCGGCCAGCATGAGGGCATGTTGGAGGTTTGTTCCCTGGTAGCCGCTTGCATCCAGTGAAGCGATGTCATTGGGGGCGATAACTTGAGCGATGCTGCCAAAAGCAATCGTGCACATCGCATCGTGCGGATACTGGGTGGTTGCCAGGCAGTGCAGTGCGAGCGCGGTGGTTTTTGCCTCTCGCCAGGTGTCGTTCATGATGTTTGAGTAGGACTGGTCCACTAGTAAGCACACGGCAGCGCGCGTTCGTGTTTCGGTTTCACGAATTTCAAAGTCATCTACATCCAGCCGCACTCCATCTCCAGCGGCATTGGTCCGATTGGCAAGGATGGCATTACTTACCGTGCGCACCACGTCCAAAGGCTGTTCATCACCAAATCGCCAAGCGCGCGAAGAACCAGTCAGTTCGCCAGATGCCCCAGCATCATGAATGTCGTGGTCGCCGCGGGGGCCACTCTTCAGAGAAGAAAAAACTCGGCGAAGGGCTGTTTGTCCAATGCGACGAATTGCCTTTGCGGTGAGCTCGCTTTCGCCATTGTTCTTATTCAGGTAGCCGGCACGCTCAAGTTCGCGTTCCATTGCCTTGAGTGCGTCAAGATCATCGACTGCTGCTCGTCCCAGAGCTTTTCGAACGAATTCTTCATCAACATCATCGATAGATGCACCCGGATAATCCTGATTGAGCATTTCTTCTAACGCTTCAAGATCTGCAAGTTCTTCTAGAGCTGAGGTCCCATCGCCCATCCCCATCGGATTGTCTCCGCGCATGCGGGCTGGCGAGTTTCCAAACAGATCGGGTCTGCGATCCCGAAGTGATGAACCTAATTGCGACATTTGCATTTGAAGATCAAGATCATCCGCGAATGCTTGCTGCATGAGGTCTTCAAGTTCAGCCCGTTGTTCGGGGGAGAGCGAATCCATCAGTCGTTGGGCTGCCGCAGCACGCCTGGCCATGGATTCGACGAGTTCCTCAAGATTTTCTGGATTCTCGGGGAAGAACTCCCCATGCTTTTCCATGAATGTGTCAAAGTCTTCTTGAGTGTGCTCGCCTCGTGCATCGGCATCGAGCATGGCGTTCAGGTCGCTCATCATGTCTTTGATCTTGTTCATGGCTTCGGGGTCGCCACTTTGAAGAGCCTGTTTCATTCCCTTGAACTGGGCATCGAGAACTTCTTGTTTGAGTAAGTCCTTAATTTGTTGAAACGTTTGTTCGGCTTCTTGGCTGGTCCAGTTGTAATTTTCTAGTTGTTGAACAGCGCTGGCTGTATCGTCGGGAAGCGAACTCAGTTCGGATTCCTTAAGCCGTGCGTTATCTGATGGGTCAGGGAAAAGGGCATTCTTTTCAGTCTCTACTGCTTGGTCGAGCAACTCACGAACCTCATTGAGAGTTCCTTCAAGGTTTCCTGAGTTTTGCAAATCACGACGTCGCTGGCGGGCTTTGCTCAGCAGGTCATCAAGGCCGCGGCGACCATTGATGCCGCGGCGTAGCAAATCGCGAAGAGCTTGCCTTGGATCTGATCCATCTAGGACCTCATCGCCTATTTCATCAAGGACCCCAGCAACGTCAAAGGGAGAGGCCAGTGGGTCTGGCCCCTCGTGATAACCCCCGTACCGGTAAACGGACAACTAGACCGCACCATAGATGGAGGTGCCACCAAGATCGTCTTTAGAGATTTTGCGCGTTAGATACAAACCTTCAAGAGCAAACTCCAAAGCCGCAGCAGCCATGGCCGGTGATTCAGCACCGTCATCGCCGACAGCTGCAACGATGCGGGCTAGGCCATTGAAGGTTCCAATATCTTCAAGCAGTCCAGCGGCTGTGACTAATTCACCCGTGACCACCGTGGTGTCTTGATTGATTTGTTCCACTAAGCCGGACAAATCCACGCCGGCTAGGTGGGACCGGAAGGTTTCAGCCACTGCTCGTCTCATCAGGTGCTGGAGTAGTTCTTCTTCACGGCCTTCTTCGCTGACTTCAAATTCCACCTTGCCCCGCAGGCTAGGTACGACACCAGCAAGGTCGCTGACTCGTGCCACGGCTGGTTGTTCGCCGGTGATAGCCGAACGACGAAGTGCAGATGCTGCGATGGCTTCAGCGGCCGCAACTGCAAATCGAGCCGATACTCCCGAACGGGCATCAATGGCAGGCGATTGCCGAACTAGCCGAGTAAACCTGGCCACAGTTTCAATGATGTGTTGGGGAACAATTGCCTGGAGCGCGGCTTCCTGCCGGATCAATTCAATCTCGTGATCAAGCTCAAGGGGATAGTGCGTTCGAATCTCGGCCCCGAAGCGGTCCTTCAACGGTGTGATGATTCTCCCGCGGTTGGTGTAGTCCTCAGGGTTGGCACTTGCCACGAGAAGCAGGTCAAGGGGCAGTCGCAACTGATAACCACGTACCTGGATATCGCGTTCCTCAAGGACGTTGAGTAGGGCCACCTGAATTCGCTCGGCAAGGTCGGGGAGTTCATTGACGGCAAAGATGCCACGGTTTGTTCGGGGGACTAAGCCGAAGTGAACCGTTTCGGGGTCGCCCAAAGTGCGTCCTTGGGCAACTTTGATCGGGTCCACATCTCCAATTAGGTCACCGACTGAGGTGTCCGGCGTGGCAAGTTTTTCTCCATAGCGATCGTCGCGGTGCAACCAACCAATCGGGGTGGCATCGCCAAGTTCTGCAACGCGTGCTTTGGTCCATGGTGTGATCGGGTCGTAGGGGTGCTCGTTGAGTTCGCTGCCTTCGATAACCGGCGTCCATTCGTCCAGCAGCCCAGTCAAGCTACGGATCAACCGGGTTTTGCCTTGGCCGCGCTCTCCGAGCAGGACGAGGTCATGACCGGCCAGCAGGGCTCGTTCCATTTGCGGGCGCACCGTTTGGTCTATACCCACCATGCCAGGAAACGGATCCTGACCGCTTTGTAAGACGGCGATCAGATTTGTTCTGAGCTCGTCTTTGACACTTCGAAGTTCGTGGCCACTGGCACGAAGTTCACCAAGGGTTTTCATGGTCGGCATAGGAGAGGTCATAGTCCAAACCTACGCCGATTAGGGGGTTCTCGCACTCTCGTCAATTGAGAAAACCTGTCATCGCGTGGCGACAATCAAAGGCAGGTAAAGAGCGCCACAATGAGCGACATGACTTTATGCTCTGATGGACTGGCCCGTGGTGGACAAAGTGCCGATACTGCAGAGCGCGCTGCCCAGCGGGCCCTTGACGGACTTGACGGGCAAGCCCCTGATCTGGCCACCATCTTCATCGCAGGTGGGATCTCTCCCGATGATGCTGAACGAGCACTGCTCAAGGCCAGTGAAGTCATCGGCGCAAAAACCACCATTGGTTGCACTGTTGATGGCGTGATTGCCGGAACACATTCGGCTGGTGGGGAACCGGCTGTTTCAGTGTGGGCAGCATCCCTGCCCGAGGTCAAACTTCGAAGCTTTCATTTGGAAGTCATCCGCACCCAAGATTCATTAGCAGTGGTGGGAATGCCGCAACGACGTGATGATGATCGGTGCGCATTGATGTTGGCTGACCCGTGGTCGTTTCCCGCTGGTGGATTTGTTGATGGTTCAGTGCAGGCCCTCAATCACTTACCCTTGTTGGGCGGTTTAGCTGGTGGCCCGGCACCGGGAAGTGTTCGGATGTTGGTGGATGGACGCATCGTTGATCGCGGCGCAGTGGGATTGGTTCTTGGCGGAAGCGTTAACGCTCATGCAGCTGTTGCTCACTCCACCCGACCGGTCGGCCCACCGATGACCGTAACGGCGGCTGACAATGATGTGTTGGTCCAACTTGCAGGACAAAGCGCTGCAGTAGCCATTGACCGCGTCATTGCCGAACTTCCCGGTCATGATCAAGCACTTGCTTCGGCCGGACTGTTGGTCGGGCGCGTATTCGATGAATATGCCGATGATCATGGGGTTGGTGATTTCGCTGTTCAACCTGTGCTTGAAATCGATCGCGCAACAGGTCGGGTTTACGTGGCCGATCCATTAACCGTCGGTTCAACCGTGCGATTGCACGTTATGGATCCAGATGCAGCCCGTGATGACATTGCCGCTGTGGTGGACAAACTTGCCGGCACGAGCCTCTCGCGTGGCGCATTGGTTTTCTACGGTTCCCCGCGTGGACCCGTAGCTGGTGATTCAGAAGGAGATGTGTTGAGTATTCGCCGGGGGCTTGCTGTAGCTGGCGTGGGCGCGATGCTCACCCGTGGCGCAGTTGGTCCGGTCGCTGGCGGGAATCGTTTACTAGGTTTTGCAACAACCATGCTCATCCTTGGAGATGACCAGGCGGCTATTCAGATATAGCGGGAGCGTCTTGGCCAGCGTCAACGACAACATCGTCGCGACCGGCAAGTTTGATTTCCTTTAAGAACAGCGAAAGAACAAAGGCAACAATCAACAATGGAATGGCCCAGGTGAACGTTGTTTGAATCGCGTGCACGAATGCGTCGATAACCGGTTGCTTAGCAGCAACGGGTAGTGCCTGAATAACCGCTGGCGATCCCGTTAAGCGATCTGGAGTAATTCCGCGGGGTGGTCCATTGGGGAACGAGGCAGCCAAACTCGTTGCCAAGGTGCCGATCAGGATTGAACCAAAGACGGCAATTCCAAAGGTGCCACCCATTTGTCGCATGAAGGTTGCTGTCGATGTCGCCACTCCGATGTCTTTGCGCTCAACGGCATTTTGGGCGGCCAAAACAAGAACCTGAGTCGTGTTTCCAAAGCCGTAGCCCAAGAGCAACATGGCCAAGCTGTAGACCGTGGCACTTGTGTTGACATCAATGTGGGAAAGCACTGACATGGCGATGGTGACCATGAGAAAGCCCATGACGGGGAAAATCTTGTAGCGTCCCCATCGGGTGATCAATCGACCCGAGCTGATGGAACCGATCAGCAGGCCGGTAATGATGGGAAGCATGTGTAAACCGGCGATCGTTGGGCTTTGACCCTTAACGATTTGTAGGTAAACCGGCATGTAGATGATCGCGCCAAACAGCCCAAGGCCACCAAAGAAAGTACACACGCCGGCAACCGTAAAGACACGATTCTTGAAGATACGCGTTGGCAGGATCGGTTCTTCGCTGATGGCTTCGTGGCGGATAAAAAGGCCTAACAAAACAAGCGCCAAAGTCAAGACACCAATTGATGTAGTGGAAGTCCATCCCCAAATGCGCCCGCGCTCAAGCCAAATCAGTAGGACCACTGTCCAGGAAACTAAAAGTCCGGCACCGAGTAGATCAATGCGGTGTTTGATCTCGCTCATGTTGTTGGTCTTCAGCACTCGGCTAATGGTGATGAAAGCAATAAAGCCCAGCGGAATGTTGATGTAGAAGATGCCGCGCCAGGTCAGGCTCTGGACAAAGAAGCCGCCCACCAGGGGTCCGATCACGCTGGCAATCCCGAATACCGCTCCGAAATATCCTGAATACCGCCCGCGCTCACGTGGCGGAACAACATCACCCAGGATCGCAAAACCCATCGTGAGCAAACCGCCACCACCGAGGCCTTGAATCAGCCGGGCACCGATCAATTGGGGCATGTTCTGGGCCAAGCCACACAAAATTGAGCCAAACAAGAACAGCAAGATGGCGAATTGGTAGGTGCGCTTGCGCCCGTATCTGTCGGAAATTGGACCGTAAACCGCAGTTGCAGCTGTCGATGCAAGCAAGTACGCGGTGACAACCCAGGGCAACTGATTGATGTTGCCCAAGTCGCCAACAATGGTCGGCAAAGCTGTGGCAACAATGGTTTGATCTAGCGCACCGAGCATGGTGGCCGTCATCAACCCGCCAATAACAACCATGATCTGGCGGTGCGTCAGCGGATACTCAGCGGAGGTTTCTTGAACTGTGGGTGCGCTCATTGGGCCGCCTCCAAATCCCGCGCAAGATTGCTTAAGAGTTTGGTCAGCGTCTGCCGATCGTTCTCACTCCAATGGGTCAGTGCTTCATTGAGCGTGGCAGCGCGATTAGCCAATACATCAAATAACACTTCCCGACCATGGGGAGTTGGCTCGACTCGGCGGGCCCGGCGATCATCAGGATCTTCCGTGCGTTGCAGATATCCGTCTTCTTCCAACTTGCTCAGGTGACGACTGATGGTTGAAAGGTCAAGGTGAAGTTCGCAGGCCACATCGCTGGGACGGGCTGGACGAAGGCGTTCCACAGTTGCCAGTACGGCCACTCCAGCGGGCTCGATCGCATCGGTGTGACGAGTGCGCCGAGTAAGCCGAACCACGTCAAAGAGGGCAACGGCAAAATCGAGGGTTTCCTGGTCAGTCTTGGGGGCCATTTGTGCCTGCCCACCAGAAGTTGCTTGCGCCATGCAAGTATTATAGGGTCATGGCAACTCCGATGGCAAGTGCCCGGGGTCAGGACAAATGTCACAGAAGGGCCGGCTGCGCATGACGCAAGCAATTCGGGCTGAGGGTTTAGTGAAGAAGTACGGGGATGTCACTGCCCTGGATGGAATTGATCTAGCCGTGCCTGAAGGAACTGTCCTTGGCCTACTCGGCCCTAATGGCGCAGGAAAGACAACCGCTGTTCGAATTTTTGCCACTTTGCTGCGAGCTGACGCTGGCTTTGCTGAGGTTGGTGGCATCGATGTTCGTAAGCATCCCGACCAAGTTCGGCGCATTATTGGTTTAACCGGCCAGTACGCCGGCGTTGATGAATACCTCACGGGGCGCGAAAACTTAAAGATGGTCGGCTCCCTCTATCACTTAAGGCCAGAAGCTGTTAAAAAGCGAGCCAGCGAATTATTAGAACGCTTTGACCTTGTTGATGCAGCAGATCGGCCATTGAATACCTATTCAGGCGGAATGCGCAGACGCTTGGACCTTGCTGCAAGTTTGGTTGCTCGCCCGTCGATCATTTTCTTAGACGAACCAACGACCGGTCTTGACCCACGATCACGGCTTGAACTGTGGTCAGTGATTGAAGAGTTGGTCCGCGATGGCGCGACGGTCTTGCTAACGACTCAATATCTTGATGAAGCCGATCAACTAGCGAACAACATTGTCGTTATTGACCACGGTCGAGTCATTGCTGAAGGATCGGCTGATGAGCTCAAGGATCAAGTTGGCGGAGACCGAGTAGAAATCGTTGTCCAAGACGTTGCTCAACTTGGTGCCGCTCAGGAGGCTTTGGCCTTACTAGCCAGCGGCGCGGCCACATCCGATAGTGATCGCCGAAGTGTGACGGTCCCGGTAAGCGGTGGAACGGGCACAATGCTGGATGCATTGAGGAGCTTGGATGCAGCTGGGGTCAAACTCGAGGACATTGCACTGCGGCGGCCAACTCTTGATGACGTCTTCCTATCTCTGACTGGGCACGCAGCCGAAGACGAAGGCGCCACAAGCTCTCCAAGTTCTCCATCTAAGTCACGACGTAAGGGCAACGCATGAGTCAAGCCGATCTTTCACTTCAACGTTCCCGCCCCATTTATGGTTGGGCCCTTCATGACGGATGGGCCGTTGCAAAGCGTGACCTGTTAAAGATCACTCGGGTTCCGGAGTCTTGGTTCTTCTCACTGGTGCAACCGGTCATTTTCGTCCTTCTTTTTGCCTTCGTTTTCGGTGGCGCAATTAGCGGAACCGGCGGCAACTATCGAGAGTTTTTGATGGCCGGGATTTTTGCACAAACCATCGGTTTCAATGGCGCGAATACAACCGTGGGACTGGCTGAGGACCTCACCAAGGGAATCTTGGACAGATTTCGTTCCTTGCCCATGGCACCGAGCGCGGTTGTGTTAGGGCGTACCACCGCTGATGTCTTCCGCGGCATGTTGACCTTAGCTGCTCTGATCATTACCGGCTTGGCTGTTGGCTGGACTATCCATAACGGGTTGCCTAAAGCAATCGCGGCATTTGCCCTGTTGCTCTTCTTTGGTTTCGCGCTGAGTTGGATTGCGGCTTGGGTTGGTCTGTATATGCCCAATGCGCAGGTAGCCAACACGGCTGGACTTATTTGGCTCTTCCCGCTGACATTTTTGTCGAATGCTTTTGTGCCCTTAGATACCTTTCCGAGTTGGCTCAAGCCCTTTGCCGAGTGGAATCCACTCTCAAGCGTTGTCTTGGCCCAACGAGAATTATTTGGCAATCCCACCGGAAAGATTGTCGGCGGCTTTCCTCAGCAGTCACCCATTGTGTACACGATGCTGTCGTGTTTGTTGATCTTGTTGATCTTTGTGCCTCTTGCCGTGCGCAAATATCGCAATTCGATTTCTCGGTAGCCTCTTAGCTCTGGTAGGGCTCAACGGCCACCACGTCAACGGCAATTTCTTTTCCGTTAGGCGCGGTGAATGTTCCACAGTCGCCAACGCTGAGCCCGAGAACTGAAGCCCCAAGCGGGGACTTTACGGAGTAGACGTCAACGGAAGTATGAGCTGATTCTTCCCGTGAGCCCAGGAGAAATGTTTCTGTTTCGCTGTCCCCGGCAAATCGAATGGTCACCAAGGTTCCTGCTTGAACGGTTCCATTGTGTTCAGGGGTGCCGACCTGGGCATTTTCAAGCATCTGTCGCAGCTGCCGGATACGGGCTTCGTTCTTTCCCTGTTCTTCCTTGGCTGCGTGGTAGCCACCGTTTTCCTTGAGGTCGCCCTCTTCGCGGGCAGCCTCAATGCGTCCGGTGATTTTCGCTCGCAGTTCACCAGTGCGATCGTCATATTCAGCTTGAAGGCGATCAAAAGCCTCTTGCGTGAGCCACAACGGTTCCGGGTCCACGAGGTTCCTCCTGAGCGATTGACTTGGCGCCGAACTAACTATTGGTGGAAATAGGTTAGCGGGTCAGCTGGCAGTTTTGGATTTCACCAAGGTTTGCTCGCACAACGGTGCGCAGCCGCACCGTAATGTCTTGGACGGATTGACCCGGCGAACTGGTCTTGGTGGTCCTGCCGATTTCGTTACTTTGCTTGTCACGGGCCCGCACGATGCAGGTGACCGTGTCATTGGGATTTCTGGTGCGCACGATGTATTCGATCTCAACTGTGCGGTCATCGATAATGCGGTAGGCACGAAATTCAGTGGAAAATGCCGGCGTTGAAAGATGCCAGCCCACCGCAATGATCACAGCAACAAAGCTCACAGCCAAGAGCGCAGTTATGACCTGGGCCCATGGGTTTTTGCCCTTATCGCCATAGCGATCGGCTGGGCGTGGAAACGGCTCACTGCTCATGCGTGCTCATTGGGCTCACAAGTGCTCACTGTCCTAGAGTGTAGATACCAAACAGTACGGGATCAGAAAGCAGGCTCACGATGAATCTGGCTGATGGAATCCTAGAGAACTACACCGGCCCAGGGCTTGGTTGGTTCGGCGGGACAATCTTCACCGCCATTGCCATTGTCACAATCCTGCTGTTGCGCAATATGAATATGCGGATCAAGCGTTTGCCGGACAATTTTGACGAACCCGATGAGCGAACTGAGTCTGATCTAAGTCCGTAACAGGGATTGAATTTGCAGGGCGATCAACTCGTTCGTGCGCTCTGCACTTGCCGGCCGCGCTAAGAGGTAGCCCTGGCCAATAGTGAAACCGAGATCAACAAGAGCTTGCCTTTGCTCGTCAGTTTCAATACCTTCAGCAACCACCTCATCAAGGTTCAGCGTTTGGGCCAATTCGTAGATTGCGCGCACCAGGGCTTGCTCGTTTGCCTGACCGGGAAGGGTAGCAACAAATTCGCGAGCCAATTTGATGCCCTTGACTGGAAGCTGACGAAGGTAGCTTAAAGAGGAATACCCGGTTCCAAAGTCGTCGATGTAGAGGCGAACTCCAAGTTCAGCCAGTTCTCGCAGGCGATCGGCCATGATGCTTTCGCCGGGCAACAAGACGCTTTCAGTAATCTCCAGGACAAGGTTTTGTGCCGGTACACCGCTTACGGACAAAGCAAACTTGACATCATCGACGATGCACGAGTCCATCAGTTGTCGTCCGCTGAGGTTAACCGAGACCAACAGGTCGCTTCCGAGCATTTCTTGCCAGCGTCCAGCTTCGATGAGTGCACTTTCCAAGATTTCTCGTCCCAGCGGAATGATTAATCCGGTTTCTTCAGCCAATGAGACAAAGTGTGCCGGCGCGAGAATGCCCTTAGTCGGGTGATTCCAACGCGCCAGGGCTTCAACGCCGATGATCTGGTCATTGACCAGGTTCACCAATGGCTGGAAATGCACGGTGAATTCATTACGCGCGATGCCGCGACGCATATCAGCGGTTAGCTCCATTTTTGTGACTGCGAATTCGTGCATCTGCGGTTCAAAGATTGCGTAACGGTTCTTCCCGCTTCCCTTTGCTTCGTAAAGGGCCAAGTCAGCATTTCGCATGATGTCTTCGATGTCCTTTGACGAGCCATTGCCGTAGGCCACGCCAACACTGGCAGCGACAAGGAGTTCCGAGCCACCAATGCGTACAGGTTGGGCAAGGGCATCAACAACACGAGCTGCCACTCGCTCGACTTCAAGGCGGTCATCGACCTCTTCAAGCAAAACAGCAAATTCGTCGCCACCTAAACGAGCTGGCGTGTCAATGGTTCGCAGGGTTGCGCGCAACCGTCGGGCAACTGATCGCAATAGCGAGTCACCGACGGCGTGGCCGAGGCTGTCGTTGACGTTTTTGAAGTCATCAAGGTCGATGAACATTACGGCGAAGTCTTTATTTGTGCGACGGCTGTGATCGATTGCCTGACGCAGTCGCTCTTGGAGCAAACTCCGATTGGCAAGTCCAGTCAGCGCATCATGGAAAGCCTGGTGCTTGAGTTGTTGCTCGAGTTCATAGCGACGGGTGTAGTCGTGACAGGACACGGTGAACCCGGTTCCGGTCTCGTCCTCAAAACGGGTTGCGGACATTTCGACAAATCGTTCTTCGCCGCTGTCGGTGACTAGCCGCACTTCGGTTCGTGAGGTGCGTGAATCATGGCTGTGTCGAATGGTGCGCTCAACCAGGGATTGATCCTGCGGGTGAACCAGATCAAGCCAGTTTGATCCTTGCAAACTGTCCGCGGTAGGCCCGATGAGCCGCGAAACTGCAGGAGTGACGTAGGAGATGTGTAAGTCAGAGTCCAAAACTGCAATCACATCGGATGCGTCATGGAGCAATCGTTGCAAGCGCTCTGAACTTTCATTGTCTGCGGCCAATTCTGCATGGCGCACTCGGTCTAATGCGTGTGCAACGTTGTCCGCGAGTTGCATCAGGGTGGTGCGGGCAGCACGTGAGGGCGTATGAATCGATGACACGGCCATCTGCGTTACTTCGGCCACCGTAGTTGGCAGCAGGAAAACGCCAAAGAAGGATTGGCCAGAAACACCCAAGCTCTGTGGCAGCGCATCCGTTGTCTTCAAGACCCGAAGCGTGCGGGCTTCGCCTTCAGAATTGTTGTTCTGACCGGTAAACAGGGTCGGCTCATTAATCAGCCACACCAACGTTTGATTTTCGTGAAGGATTTCCGCTACAGCTAGGTGTGCCACTTTGTGAATCTGTTGGATTGTCAAGGCCTGCACTAAATTGTTGCTGGCAGCGTTGAGGGTACGCGCCCGCGATGCAGTTTGATTGAGATTGCGGCCAAGGAAACTCAAACGCAAAATCACCGTTGCAAAGACAATGAAAGTTCCGATAAATAGGCCGCGATACTCGGTCGGGCGAGACAGCAGCGAGTCCGAGACAACAACGCTCAGTGGCGCAAATCCGGCCAAGGTGGTCAAGAGAGCAAATCGCCACCAGGGGGTGGGCTGGTTGGGTGTGCTAGCGATATTGGTAGTAGCCATGGACGGGTGAAGGGCTGCCATACCAAGAAGGAAGTAGAACGGCATCCGAAGCGCGACGGAGTAGCCACCACTCCAGGTTTGACCATCAGCTAGGACCTGTGCGCTTTGGAAAATGTTGGCGATGACCAGAGTGCTTAGGGCTGCGACAACCAAACGCATGGATGCATTCTTTGTGCCACTGCTGGCAAACCACAGTTGAGCTGAGCAACCAACTGTTGCTAGCGCAATCAAGGGATACATCGTGATCAGTGCAGTGATGCCACCATCAAGAGCGATGTTGCTTGCAAGCGGATGCAAGATCAATCCCCAGCTGGCGACACCGACGGCTGTGACAATGATCAAGGTATCGAGCGCTTCGGCTGGATCTTCTTGAAAACGTCGACGACCAAGTAGCAAGAGTGCCCCAGCGCCAAGGAAGATGTAACCGATGACGTGGAAGAGGTTAGGGAAGCTCGCTGTTCCGTTGGAGTACACCGCAACCGAGGTGGTAGCCCACAAAATTCCAGCGATTGCATGCGAAAGCATCCCGATAAATATCAACCACCAGGCACCAGGGTGGGCGGGCTTGAATCGCACAATTCCCAGCGGAATAGCCGCTATCGATGCCACGGCGATCAAGGCGGTGAAGGCGAAGGAGGAGGGACGACCCAATGTGGCGATGTAGCCGAGGACACAAATGAGCCCAAGCAGGCCTAGCGAGCGTGAGTTCAGCTGCTTCACGGGCCTTGCCTCCTCACCACTGATATCGCCCAAACGGCGTATTGGAGGTATCGGCCAGCCAAGGGCAAACCTTGACCCCGCCAGGCACTGAGTTCTGGGGCTCAATCAAGGGGGAGAAAGGCCATCCGGGTGGTCGCCCTACCCGTCCTGGCGTTAGCGTGTCGGATGTGAGCGATCAGGGTGGTGTCAGTGCTGGGGGAGCCTGGAGCACGGCTGAGCCAGACGCGCCCACGCCCTCTGTAGGAAAGTTCCTGCTCTCTCCCAAAGCCGTGATTTTGCACGCACTCCTGGTCGTGGTCGCGATCAGTTTTTGCCTACTGGCGATCTGGCAATGGGATCGTGCCCACTCCCGGATCCTCGACCCGCTGAAGAAGCCGCAGGTCTCTATTGATCAAGTGAGCAAAATCAACACCGCGATCGTTTCAAACTCTGAGGTAGGACGCAGCGTGGCCGCAGCGGGAACCTTTGACGGGCAGCAAACCTATGTGGTGTTGGAGTCGACACAACAAGGCACGGTGGCCTGGGCGATGACTCCATTGCGCCTTGATGATGGAAGTTTCATCCCGGTGGTTCATGGCGCGTTGCCATTTATTGATGCTGGTCGACAAGTAGCCATTCCCGGTGGGCGCATTGGTGTTACTGGAAGGCTCCAAGCCTCACAAGATCTTGGCCTTGCGCCCAGCACCAACGGCTTGAAACTCACCTATCCCAAGGGCCAGGTATTAGGCGGTGTTGCCACCCCAGAAATTGCTGGCTTAGTCGATGGACCGATCCGACCAGGCTTCATCATCGCTTCCTCGGAAAGTCCTGCGGTGCAAGGCGTTTTCGCATTACCTGATTCCTCACTAGTGCTGCCGCCAAGAGGGCTTCGAGTTCAAAATGTGCTGTACACGATTCAATGGAGCGTGTTTGCGTTCTTCGCTCTCTTTGTTTACATCAGACTTTTGCGGGTCGAATGGCGCCGGTACGGCGAACTTCCGATCGCTGCGGTTTCACAGGCTGAAGTCGTTGAGATTCCGACCCCAATACCTAGCCCAGAAGTGCCGCAGGCTCCCGAACCGCGAGTCAAGACATCGGGCCCGCCACCACCTTCTGGTCGGCCCATTGGATCGCAAGATAGCTAACCTGTTAGACCAATACGTACGCCCACAGAAACGGAGTAGTCGTGAATGCAGCGCTAACGCGGTACCGGGTCATGGCCTATGTCACTGGCGTGAGCCTGATCATTTTGGTTTTCGTGATGATCCCGCTTCACTACGTCGGCAATCAGCCGCGACCCTCCGAGATATTTTCCCCGTTCCATGGGCTGATGTTCATGCTCTATGTCGTGACGGTTTTCGATCTATTCATCAGGGCGAAGTGGAATCTTGGTCGGATGGTGTGGGTCATGATCGCAGGCTGCATTCCCTTTGTTTCATTTGTTGTTGAACGCGGCATCACCAAGCAAGCTCGGGACCAACTTGGAGCCAGTGCGTAATTAGATAAGAACGAGCGTGATGGCCGCGGCGTGGCAGATAGCAGCAGCAATAGTCAGCGCGTGGAATACCTCATGGAATCCAAAGACTGTGGGAAACGGATTCGGCCGCTTGGTGGCGTAAATGATTGCTCCGGCGGTATAAAAAATGCCACCGGCAACAAGAAGTACGTTCACTGCAATGGATGCATTCGCGGCAAGGGACGGAGCAACCGCAATGGCAGTCCAGCCCATGATCAGGTAAATGGGTACGAAAAGGGCACGGGGTGCTCGATGCCAGATCAACCTGGTGACAACCCCTGCAATCGCGCCACCCCAGACCAGGCTCAAGACAATGATTGAGGTGGACCCAGCCAGTACGAGCAGACAAAACGGCGTGTAAGTGCCAGCTATGAGCAAGAAAATCATTGAGTGATCGATGCGCTGTAGCCATTGCTTGGCGGTGGGTTGCCAGCGGCCACGGTGATATATGGCACTCATGGTGAACAAGCCGGCCAATGTTGCAGCGTAGATGGCTACTCCGGTTCGCGCCTTGGATGTTTCGGCAACGAAGAGAAGAACTACTCCCACTGCGGCAGCTATCGGTGCGCTGATCAAGTGCAACATGCCCCGCAACTTCGGTGGGGCAGGCTGAGCCAGTGTGGTTTCGTTCACTTGCCCACCGTAGACCCCTGCCTGCGATGCGCGCGACAGATCGTCCTATTTCTTGGCAAAGACCTTGTAAGCCCTTGGGCTATCTGGCACCCGCGAGTAGGCTGAGGCAACAACTGGTAGCCAGTGCTGGAGTTTGACTGTGGCCTTGCGTGACTTGCTTTACGGCGCGTATGAGCGTCGACTAGCGGCATCCCTTCGTGATGATCGGATTCCGCGGCATGTTGGCGTCATTCTTGATGGGAACCGCCGGTGGGCCAAGATGCTGGGCGAGCAATCTCAAACTGGGCACCAGGCTGGCGCAGATAAAGTCGCGCAATTTGTCACGTGGTGTGAAGAATCAGGTGTCGAAGTGGTCACGTTGTGGATGTTATCCACCGACAACTTAGATCGGCCTGAAAGCGAACTGGCTCCATTGATGGGAATTATTGAACACACGGTTCAAGACTTGGCTGCCACTGGTCGCTGGCGAGTCAATCCAGTGGGTGCGTTGGATCTGCTTCCCGTTCATACAGCGGAGATTCTCAAACAAGCAGGGGAGCAAACCTGCGACACAAAAGGTTTGATCGTCAATGTTGCAGTGGGATATGGCGGGCGCCGAGAGATCACTGATGCAGTTCGAAGTTTGCTCTCAGAACACGCCAATCGCGGAACCTCCATTGAGGAACTGGCCGAGCTGATCGATATTGAACACATTGCTGAGCACCTGTACACCCGCGGGCAACCTGATCCTGACTTAGTGATCCGTACCTCAGGGGAACAACGACTCTCTGGATTCCTGCTGTGGCAAAGCGCTCATTCTGAATTCTATTTTTGTGAAGCGTATTGGCCTGATTTTCGACGGGTGGACTTCCTTAGAGCCTTGCGAGACTTCGCAGCTCGAAGTCGGCGTTACGGAAACTAAGGTTTCGTGGCCGATGCAGGCCGGTTTGGGTCCACAGTGGTCGCAGTTGACGGCTCCCCGCTAGGTCGAACAGGGTTGACCGCAATCTTGACCGAGCCATCGGCGAATTCGGTAATCGAGCCACCAGCAAATTTTTGAAATGCCCCACCTACGGGGGTTGTTTGCGCATCGGCGATGGGTTCGCGAAGGCGACCGCGAATTTTTGATCCAACCCATGCGTCGTACACATCACCATAGACAGCGTGCGCTCCACCAAGCCTTGACCAAAACACGGCCCCATTGTCAAAGGTGACGTAGCGCAAACCGGGGTTGTAAGAAGTTTGCGTTTCACGACCCCGCGCGGCTCCAAGAACTTCAAGTCCACCTGCTTTTTCTACGCCATCCATGAATCGTTGTGGAATGACAACGGCTCCCGTTGAGGTGGCAACGATGTCGCCACTGACGAATTTTTGATCGGTGACGTCGTTAACCCCATCGACCGGTACACGGTTCGAAAGCGCGGGTCCCAATGGGCCCATGCTTGCTCGGTAACTGATGTATGCCTCAAAGGCCGGATTTCGAACCAGTGGCGCCGACCACGCCACCGTGGTCACGATCGCTGCAATGCCCCCAGCCCAGAAGGCAACAACCCAACCCGGACGTTGCGGTCTTGAGGCTGGTTTATGACGGCTTGGGGGAGTTGCATTGGTATCCGCCACCTCACCTTGAGGCAGGTCAGATTCTGCTTGAAGCGGCAACTCGGCGCTGACCTTGGCTGCCCGACGTTCAAGGATGGCTTGTATCCCGATAGCCCCCGAGAGCATAAATAGCGGGATTACTGGCAGGCCGTATCGGTAATCAAACATCACGGTGAAGCACGGGATAGCCAGTACCGAGATTCCCACAAGGGATACGAAGGCTCCATCCCAGCGTCGTCTTCCGCGGGACAGGAAACTGGCAAGAAGCCCCAAAATTGCACCGGCCAAAAGAAGCGGGCCTTGGGTGTAAACGATGGATTGGTAAGCCTTCAGGAATTGAGCTAATCCAAGTCGCATAAGCGGCTGGATGGGATTTCCTTGGAGATCGTTTTGTGCAATGGCGCTACTGGCAACAGGATCGCTGTAGGTCACAGGGAATTGCCAAGCGCCCAGGGGTGAGTCAACTCGTGTTGTGTATTTACCGAGTGCGAAATAGTGAAAGAAATCCGTGGTGACGTAACTGAGGTAAGTCACGGGCTGAGCCAGAATGATTTTCTTTGAAAAACTTGATGCAACCTTGTCGGTGTTTCCATCGTAAACATTGACGGCCTGAAGGGGCGAATCTGAAGCCCACACGTAGAAGTTGGCGTTGGGGCGAAGTTGTGGCGCAGCGTTGTCGCACAGTGTTGCCTCAGCGTCGTTGAGCTGGGTTTTTGAGCAGTCAGCAAAGACAGCAACACGGCCGTAAAGGAAGCGACCGCCACTGTCTGTAGTGGCAAACGTGTTGTAGTACGACGCGAACCAGCTCATGTACCAAATGATCGGAATTGCCATCGCTAAGACGAATCCCATCACTACTTGCCGACCCAATTTGCGCACCAGGAAGTAGGCGATAAAGATCACGGCGATGGGGATTGCCACGGTTCTGGTTAGCGCAGCTGCAGCCAGAAACAGTCCAGCTGCGACAGCCCAACGTGGGGTTAGCTCCTCGCGGGTAGCGATCAATACCGCGCCCAATAGAAGCGATGCAAACATCGTCTCGCTCAAAATGTTGTGTTCAATTTGAATGATGTAGGCATCGAGTATCAGTGGGGTTGCCGCTAGTGCTGCAAGCCAGCGTGGGGCGCCGCGACGCAAGATGACGATATACAAAATAATTGCTAGGGCAAGCCCAAGGATGTGTTGAAGGATGGTGACCGTTCCAAGATTTCCAACGTAGCTAATCAATCGCAAAACAAAGGCATAGCCAAAGGGGCGATCGTTGGGCGGCTGAAATCGTTGGGCGGCAACCACGTAGGCATACGAGTCACCAAAAAACATCAAGGCTGGCTTGTAGGCCAGAACCGTAAGCACTCGCAGGACAACACCAGAGATCACCAATAAGGCCATCACCCAGTGATAGCGAAGAGTGCGAACAGCTGCGGTGAACATGATCCTTAGGTTGAACTGTCAAGGCGGCGAAGGTCAAGCAAACTCAGGAAGCTAGTTCCCAGGGCGACCTGAATCCCTAAGACGATGACCACTACGGCGCAGGTTCCCAATCGAAAGGCCAAACTGGCATCTGCTGCCGTTGGCGAGCTTCCCGTTGACAACCCCAAACTCACAATTAGGGCCACTAATCCAGCTACGAAAAGCAGTACACCAACGACCAGGCCGCTTTCGAAACTGATGCGATGCCGCAACCGGTTCTTGGTGGGTGGAAGCAGGCGCTCGGTAGCGGCAAATTCTTGGGCTAGGAAAGCAAACAGGACTGCTTGAAATCCAGCGATGAGGGATCCACCGGCGGCCACCAGCAGACCCTCAGCAAAGCGCCCTTGCCCTGGGGTCCACGTACCCGAGCCAAGTAGGACCAGCCCGGTGGCACCAATGGCCATCGCGACATAACCCGGATACAAGAAGAGCCATCGAGGGCTATAGAGCAAGAGGAAACGCAGGTGTCGCCAGCCGTCACGCCAGCTGCGCAGGTGTGGTGGCCTGGTGCGGCCGTCTTTGCTCAAAGTGGTGGGCACCTCAACGATTTTTTTCTCGGCCAAGGTTGCTTTGACCACAAGTTCGGAAGCAAACTCCATGCCAGTGGTCCGTAGGTCCAGGGCTAGCGCGCAATCGCGGCGAAATCCTCGAAGCCCACAGTGGAAGTCGCCGATGGGGGACCTAAAGAACAGGCGACCGATAAAGGAGAGCACCGGATTGCCTAGATATCTGTGAAGTTTGGGCATTGCCCCTGGCGCGATGCCACCCTTGAAGCGGTTGCCCATCACCAGATCAGCCCCGCCACGCAGTTGATCCACGAAGGGATCAAGGTTGGAGAAGTCGTAGCTATCGTCTGCATCGCCCATGATGATGAAGGTGCCTTCGGCCGCACTAATGCCGGCAATCAAGGCTGCCCCATATCCGCGGGTGGGCACATCAATGACTCGGGCGCCCAAGGCTCGGGCTAAGTCCTGGGAGCCATCGGTACTGCCGTTGTCTGCGATCACTACTTCGCCATTGACCCCACTTTTAGCCAAATAGCCCTGAGCCTTACTGATGCAAATCTCAATGGTCTCGGCTTCGTCCAGGCAAGGCATGACGATCGAGAGTTCGCACGTGGTGGACGAACTCATGGCAGGCACAGATTCAACGCTCGAAGTCACAGGATTCCTGTCTGACGGGGAAGGTACGAGCTCGTTGGATCAGGATACGTCAGGCATAAGGACTTTTGGCACTTTGCCGCTGCTGAGAACCTCCCCCGGAATGGTCGGAGAACTAAGTCATCGTCTGATCAGGGATGCTCGAAAGCTCGAGGGCAGTGTCCATATTGTGAGAAAATCGCCGAAGGTCCTGTGGATAACTGGTAACAATTTTCCGGATTTACGCCTAGAAATGGTCTTTGTGATGTTCCCCACGACCCCCTGACTTGACCTAAGACCCTACCCATAGGGCAGGGTATTGGTAGTTCTCCAGCGCGAGACCAAAGTCCGAAGTCGGATTCCCCATTGGTCATCCCGCCGCCCGTTGAGCGCCATGTAGCGCGAGGGTCAGAGCCTCCCGTTCAGATTTTTGGGGCCAGTGCCATGGAGAAAAGCGCGCCCGCGCGAACGGCTTGGGTGCTGGCGAAAGGTTCTATGTGAGTAAGGGTCGACATACTGCCGTCCTGGTGGGTGCCTCGGTGGTTTTGGTCTTTGGCGGTACGACCGCTATGGCCGGAGTCGTTGCAGCCGAACCCCCGACCACGCCGGTGGCCAGCAGCACCGTTGCGGTGCGCTCGGATGTCCCCGCTCGCGCGAATCGTTCCAATGCTGATCGACAGGCTCGATTGGCGCTGGCTCGCAAGATTGCCAGCCAACGACACGCTTCTCATGTGGCCAAGCTCAAGGCTGATGCCCTCCAAAGTGCAGCCCACAAGGCGCACCAGATCGCCGTTCGTAATGCTGCTGCCCGTAAATCTGCAGCACGCAAGGCCACCTCAGCCCGCAGAACAGCCGCCCGCAAGGCTGCCGCAGCCCGTGCATCTCGCAGTGCAATTCGTTCAGTTGCTCCCTCTGGTGGCTCCAACCGTCGGCTAGGCCAAGCGATGGCTGCTGACCGCGGCTGGACTGGCGACCAGTGGACCTGCTTGAACAACTTGTGGCAGAAGGAAAGTGGCTGGAGTACGCAGTCCGGCAGCCCAGGCGGTGCTTATGGAATCGCTCAAGCTTTGCCAGGATCGAAAATGGCTTCGGCCGGACCTGACTGGCGCAACGATGCAGCCACCCAAATCAGATGGGGTTTTGGTTACATCTCAGGACGCTATGGCAATCCCTGTGGTGCTTGGCGGCACTGGCAGTCCCACCAGTGGTACTAAATCACCTTCGCGACACCAGGCAGATCAAAGAACCACGGTTAGCGGTTAGCTAGCCGGTGGCTTGGTGCCAATCTGCAGCGTCGGACCGGTGGTGTCCTTGAAGAAGTCGTTGCCCTTGTCATCGACAACCACAAAGGCTGGGAAGTCCACGACTTCGATGCACCAGACAGCTTCCATGCCCAGTTCGGCGTAGTCCAAAACCTCAACCTTCTTAATGCAATCTTGTGCCAAGCGCGCTGCTGGTCCGCCAATGGATCCGAGGTAGAAACCGCCGTTAGCAGCACATGCATTCGTGACCGCATCTGAGCGGTTGCCCTTGGCCAGCATCACCATGGAGCCGCCGGCTTTTTGGAACTGGTCAACGTAGGCATCCATCCGGCCTGCCGTAGTGGGTCCAAAGGAGCCGGAGGCGTAACCCTCAGGCGTTTTAGCCGGTCCGGCGTAATAGACCGCATGGTCCTTGAAGTAATCCGGCATCGGTTCGCCAGCATCAAGCTTTTCCTTGATCTTGGCGTGGGCGATATCGCGGGCCACAACCAACGTGCCACTGAGCGAGAGGCGCGTCTTGACCGGGTACTGGGACAAGGTGGCGCGGATCTGCTCCATGGTCTGGTTCAAGTCAATCTTGACCACGTCATCATCAAGGTGCTCGTCAGTGACCTCTGGCAGGAAGTGGGCGGGGTCGCGTTCAAGTTCTTCAAGGAAAACACCCTCTGGCGTGATTCGGCCCAACGCTTGTCGGTCCGCTGAACAGGAAACAGCAATCGCCACTGGGCATGAGGCCCCGTGACGCGGCAGGCGAATCACCCGCACGTCGTGGCAGAAGTACTTGCCACCAAATTGCGCGCCGATTCCTAGTTCGGCAGTGAGCTGAAGGACTTCCTGCTCCATCTCAAGGTCTCGGAAGCCATGCCCTCTGGCAGAGCCTTCGGTCGGCATCGTGTCTAAATATTTTGCGCTGGCGTATTTTGCTGTCTTGAGGGCGTACTCGGCGCTAGTTCCACCGATGACAATGGCCAAGTGATACGGCGGACAGGCCGCAGTTCCCAGCGACCGGAGCTTTTCTTCAAGAAACTTTTTCATGGAAGCGGGGTTAAGAACAGCTTTTGTTTCTTGGTAGAGGAAAGACTTGTTAGCCGAGCCGCCACCTTTAGCCATAAAAAGGAAGTCATAGTGAAGTTCGTGACCTTGGTGGGTGTCGGCATAGAGCTCGATTTGGGCCGGCAAGTTAGAGCCGGTGTTCTTTTCTTCCCACATGCTCAAGGGTGCTAGTTGGCTGTAGCGCAGGTTCAGCTGCTCGTAGGCGTCGAAGATTCCTAGCGAGAGTGCGGCTTCATCCTCACCTTCGGTCAGCACGTGTTGTCCGCGCTTGCCCATCACGATGGCTGTTCCGGTGTCTTGGCACATCGGCAAGATTCCGCCGGCGGAGATGTTGGCATTCTTCAATAGGTCGAGGGCAACAAATCGGTCGTTGGGTGAGGCTTCGGGATCATCAAGGATGTTGCGCAGTTGTTGCAGGTGCTCGGTGCGCAACAGGTGAGAGATATCGCGAAGGGCTTCGAAGGCTAGGTGGCGGAGTGCTTCTGGCTTGACTTGGAGAAATTTGCGCCCAGCTGCTTCAACAACCTCAACACCTTCAGAGGTCACGAGGCGGTATTTGGTCTTATCGGGCCCAATGGGCAGGATCTCGGTGTAATCAAAAGTTGCCATGGTGCCTCTTTAAATAGTCAGCTTGCCGGCGAAATCAACGGAGGAATACAAACCAAGTTTTCCGAAGGCATGCTCGCTGTGAATCTCGCGAATGGTGCCTGACTTGGAGCGCATCACGATGGAGTGGGTGGTGGCTCCGCCGCCGCGGTAGCGAACGCCACGAAGCAGTTCGCCATCGGTAACACCGGTTGCCACGAAGAATACGTTGTCGCTGGTCACCAGGTCGTCGGTGAGAAGCACGCGGTCAAGGTCGTGACCAGCCTCCAGGGCCTTGCGGCGCTCGGCGTCATCGCGCGGCCACAACTTAGTCTGCAGAACGCCACCGGTGCATTTGATGGCACATGCGGTGATGATGCCTTCAGGAGTGCCTCCAATGCCCAGCATCAGATCTACTCCAGTGCCTTCTCGCACGGCCATGATCGCGCCGGCAACATCGCCATCGGTGATGAACTTAATCCGCGCACCCGTTGAGCGAACGCGCTCAACCATGTCAGCATGACGCGGACGATCCAAGATCACCACGGTGACATCTTCAGGCTTTTCGCCCTTAGCTTTGGCTACGGCGAGCACGTTGTCTTCAACCGGTGCGTTGATGTCCACGTAAGGAGCAGCATCGGGGCCGGTGGCCAACTTGTTCATGTAGAAAACTGCTGATGGGTCGTACATCGTTCCGCGTTCTGCAACGGCTAAGACCGATAGCGCATTGGGCATACCTTTTGCGGTCAGCGTTGTTCCGTCAATGGGATCAACGGCCACGTCAACTTCGGGGCCTTCGCCGGTGCCAACTCGCTCACCGTTGAACAACATGGGGGCCTCGTCTTTTTCGCCTTCGCCAATGACCACGATGCCGTTCATGGCAACAGAGGAGACCAGTAGGCGCATTGCGCTGACAGCGGCACCGTCTGCACCGTTTTTGTCACCCCGACCCACCCAGCGCCCGCCGGCCATGGCAGCGGCTTCAGTAACGCGGACAAGGTCTAACGCAAGGTTGCGATCTGGGCGCTCCGTGGAGTCCTGGCTCATGCACTTCCCCTGGTGATTAGGTCGATGTGACCACCCTATCCCCCGCGATGGCGCAGCCACGCACGGTCAGCAACGATGGGGGCGTGGCTAGCCGACGCGGATTCGAGACAGTACGAGACATGGTGTTCTCGCTGGGTGCGGTGTTTGCCTTCGTCGCGATCTTGCTTCTGGTCACCTTGCGGCATAGCCCGGATCCGATCAAGGTCGTTGATCCCACGTCGGTCAAACAAGGTATTGCTTCCAATGCTCCCTATCAGGCATCGGTTGCAGGTCAGGTTGCCGGTTGGCGCGTGACCAGTGCGCGCGTGTCAGCTCCTGGCGATGATCCCTTTGCATGGAATATCGGCTACTTCACTACCGCCGGTAACTATGCGGCTGCCGGCCAAAGTAATGCTTCAGTTATAACCTATGAACGCGATGAGCAGGTCAACGGCGCCTCTGCTGGAAGCGTGAACATCAAGGGTCAGAAGTGGACGCAGTTGCAACGCGCAGATGGAAAGCGACGTTGGTTGGTGCGAACCGATCGTGGTGTCACGACGCTGATTGTGGGCACCGGCGGTTTTGATGAATTAGAAACGTTGGCAAAGACATTGGTTCCAGCCACAGCAAAGACCTCGGTGGCAGCAAATGCCAACTAGTTCGCGTTAGTCCTCAGACTGCGGCCGGGCTGCGTCTAACCGTGCTTGGGCACCGTCCAGCCAGTCCTGACACACAGCAGCCAGGTGTTCGCCGCGCTCCCACAGGGACAGTGATTCCTCCAGAGTTGAATCCCCGGCCTCAAGTTTTGCCACGATGTCAATGAGTTCATCGCGAGCGTGCTCATAGGAGGGCCGGTCGGTGTACTTCGGCTCTGGCGAATCAGTCACGATGCGTCCTTTTCTGAGATTGCTTGGGCTGGTTCATCGATGGCGTTAACGATTGCACTGAAACTACCTGATGACACCCTGACATTGACAATATCGTCAGGGTTGAGTTGGTCAACTCCGCGAACGATGCTCTGATCGCTTCGTTGAACGATGGCGTAACCGCGATCAAGGGTTGAGGCAGGCGAAAGCAAGCGCACCTTGTCCTGGTTGCTGCGTAGTTGTGCACTTGCATATAAAAGTTCATTGGTGATGTGGACGCGAATACGACGGCGGTTATTGTGAAGTTCGTCGCGTCGAACACTTAAGAATCCATCGGGCATTGCTAACACCGGTCGCGCGCGCAGGCTCGCTAGCCGGTCGCGCTCGCGCACCAGCCATTGAGTGATGACGCGTCGAGCAATTTCGCGAGCTTTGGTGAGGCCAGCCAGTTCCTGATTGAAGTCAGGAACGATTTTGCTGGCTGCATCGGTGGGGGTAGATGCGCGAACATCGGCAACCAAATCCAGTAGGGGTGAGTCAGGTTCGTGGCCAATAGCTGAAACCACCGGAATCCTGCAGTCAGCCACCGCGCGAATCAAGGTCTCGTCGGAGAACGGGAGCAGGTCTTCTACTGAGCCACCACCACGTGCAATCACGATGACATCAACGGTCGGATCGGCTTGGAGCTCGGCTAAGGCCTTAATGACCTCCGCCACTGTTGTTGGCCCCTGGACAGCGGTGTTCTTCACCGTGAAGCGCACACCTGGCCAACGCTTTGTGGTGTTTTCCAAAATATCGCGCTCAGCAGCACTTTCCTTGCCCGTGATCAGACCAATATTTTGCGGCAAGAACGGCAGCGCAACTTTTCGATCGGCATCAAAGAGCCCTTCCGCAGTGAACATCTTTTTGAGCACTTCAATGCGCGCCAGCAGTTCGCCTAGACCAACTGGACGGATGTCGGTGATCTCCAAAGACAAGGTGCCGCGGTTTGCATAAAAGTTCGGCCGACCAAAGACAACAACACGATCGCCGTCATTGATATCGGGCATGAGTGCTTTGATCATGTTCGATGGGCAAGTAATAGCGATCGAGTAGTCCTCATTGACATCGCGCAGGGTGATAAAAGTTTTTTGGAAGCCGGAGCGAATCCTGATTTGGGTGACTTGACCTTCCACCCATACCTGACCGAGTTTTGCAATCCAATCCTTGATGTCCTGGCTGACCTTGCTGACCGACAGCGGGGCCTCAACGGAATTGGGGGTGCTCATGGCGCGATGTTACGCGGGAAGTAGGACGCAGAGGGCATCTAAGGCCCTCTCGCCCTACGATGGAGGCATGAGCGCACCTCGCAGGGTCCTGCTGGCTGCCCCCCGTGGATATTGCGCCGGGGTGGATCGTGCAGTGCAGACCG
Source organism: uncultured Actinomycetes bacterium (assembly GCA_903920865.1). Lineage (GTDB taxonomy): Bacteria > Actinomycetota > Actinomycetes > UBA12327 > UBA12327 > AcAMD-2. The sequence goes on along the minus strand of CAIXNN010000060.1, from coordinate 7,003 downwards.
TGGAAGAGGCTTTGGAGCTCAACGGTGCTCCGGTCTACGTGCGTAAAGAGATCGTGCACAACCAGCATGTGGTGCGCACCCTTGAAGAGCGTGGCGCGGTTTTTGTTGATGAAACCGACGAAGTTCCCGAAGGCGCCCTGGTGGTTTTTTCCGCACACGGAGTGGCACCCATCGTTCATGAAGAAGCAGCAGCTCGAAACTTGCGCACTATTGATGCAACCTGTCCGCTGGTGACCAAGGTTCACAACGAAGCCCGTCGTTTTGCTGACGAAGGTTTTGACATCCTGCTAATTGGCCATGACGGTCATGAAGAAGTCGTTGGAACCACCGGCGAAGCACCCGAGCGAATCACTTTGGTGGGTGGACCGAGCGAAGCTAGCGAAATTGTCGTAAAGGATCCGGAAAAGATTGCTTGGCTCTCGCAAACAACTCTTTCGGTAGATGAAACCATGGAGACAGTCGAGAAGTTGCGTGAGCGTTTCCCGTTGCTGGTGGATCCACCTAGCGATGACATTTGTTATGCCACTCAAAACCGTCAGTCTTCGGTGAAGTTGATCGCTGAACAAAGCGATGTAGTCATCGTGGTGGGTTCGGGTAACTCGTCAAACTCGGTGCGATTGGTTGAAGTGGCCATTGATGCCGGCGCTGGCGCGGCTTACCGCGTGGATCATGCAAGTGAGATCAAGGAGCACTGGCTCGAAGGGGCAACCACCGTTGGCGTGACCAGCGGGGCTTCCGTACCGGAGATTTTGGTCGATGGGGTTTTGGAATGGCTAGCCCAGCGCGATTACAGCGCGGTTGAAGAGATCAGTGCGGCACAGGAGAATCTGGTTTTTGCTTTGCCTCAGGAGTTGCGGCGTGATTTGAAGGCAGCCGGCCGTCCCACGAAGTAGTCAGTGCTGGCGGGTTAACGCCCCGTGCGCCCTCGAACAATGATCACGATCAAGCACACAATCTCTACGAAGAAGAGCCACGGCGCAGCCACTGATAAATAGGTTCCAAGAGTGGCGCCAATATTGATCAGTAAGCCGCCAGATTTTCCACTCAGTGCTCCGCTGGCGATGATCAGCGATGCGGCATAGATCAGTGGCGGAGCAATGATGGCGGCAAAAAACTCACTGCGCTTAATCCGCACTGCTGCGAAAATACTCACAACAGCAAAGACCAGGTTGGCAAACCCACCGACCCCGCTGAACAGTGCCGCACTTGCGAGCATGACCACAGCCGTGGGGACGAGACAAACAACAATCAGACCGGTCAGGGTTAGGCCTGGGGATTTGATGGTGGTTGAGCTCTGAGCGCGAGCACGCTGTGGTCTAGTTGCGCTCGCTCGCGGTGAAAGCTCCGGTGGAAGGCTCGTGGACACCTAGGCAACGCTAGTGCCCTAGCCGCACACTTTCGTGAAAGCCGGCCGGTATTTCAACCTCAGATCATGCGCTAGCCGATGTGATGGGCGCGCAGCCTTAATCGACGAGTCGGATTTGGGTTGGCTCGTCGGGGAGTTCGCCCAGTTCGGAGTTGGAAAATAGCTTGGCGGAGTCGTCAACCACCAGAGGCTGTTCGAGTTCGCCGCCACCTGCACCGAGCTCCTTGAGCTTGTTGGCTTTCGAGAAGACGTTTTTTTCCACCGATCCCACAGTCTTGTTGAAGTCGCCCACCACGGTGTTGATGGAGCGTCCCAGTTTGGCTATGTGGCCACTAAGAGCAATCAGTGAGTTGTAGAGGTCCTTGCCGTGCTTTTGAATCTCTTTGGCGTTCTCAGACAACTTCTCCTGTTGTGAGGCAAAGTTGATTGACTTCAGCATGGAAATCAACGTCGTCGGGGTGGCAATGATTACGCCCTTGTTGAATGCATCCTCAAGAAGATCCTTGTCGCGTTCTAGAGCTGGGGCAAGGAAAGCTTCCGTGGCCAAGAACAGGATGACGAATTCGGGAGTGCCGTCAACTTCCTTCTCGTATTGCTTGGAGGTCAAGTTTTCGACATGTTTGCGCAGATTCTTTGCGTGATCACGAAGTTTTGATTCGATGACATCAGCATCGCTGCTTTCGTTGGCCTCCAGGATCGCCGTGAGGACAACCTTTGAGTCAACGACAACATTGCGTCCACCTTGGAGGTAGACGATCATGTCCGGTCGCAGGGACCGGCCATCAGCACTGACCGTGTTTTGTTGCAGTTTGTAGTTGTGGCCTTCCGTCATCCCAGCAATTTCCATCAGGCGCTTGAGCTGAAGCTCACCCCATTGGCCGCGGGTTTGTGGTGCACGCAGTGCCTGCACCAGCGATGCTGTTTCCTTCTTCAAGCCTTCACTGTTGGTTTGAACAGACGAGACCTGCTCCTTGAGTTCGGTGTATGCCTCAACGCGCTTAAGTTCTAGGTCGTGAAGTTCGGTGCCGACCTTGTCCAAACTTTCCTTGATGGGCTTCATCAAGTTCTCGACCGCTTTTTGCTGCTTGTCCAATTCGGTGGCGTTGGTTTGTTCGGTGCGCTTGAGGCGCTCTTCGGCAAAGTCGAGAAACGATTCGGTGTTTGCCTTGAGCGCATCAGCGGCCAGTGCCACAAACTGCGTCTTGGCTTGGTCTTGGTTTGTTTGCGCATCGGTGAGCCTGGCTGTGGCCACGGCTACTTCGCTTCGGGCTTTGGAGAGTTCAGTAGCGCTTGAATTGCGCCCGAGTAAGTAGCCGATAGCAATTCCGGCGCAGATAGCAATGAGTCCAACAATGATGATCGCAACAATTCCCATGCCTTGATCTTGGCAGGTAGATCCGACAATGCGCAGTCGGTTGAAAGTGGCGCAAGTCGGCCCGCCTAGACTGCTTCCCGTGACCCTTCAAATCGGCATTGTGGGACTGCCCAATGTGGGCAAATCGACCCTCTTTAATGCGTTGACTAAGAACGATGTGTTGGCCGCTAATTACCCCTTCGCCACCATCGAACCCAACGTCGGTGTCGTGCCAGTGCCCGATTCCCGGCTGGGTGCGTTGGCAGGGATTTTTAGCTCCGAGCGTGAACTACCCGCAACCGTGGAGTTTGTCGACATCGCTGGCATCGTCAAGGGCGCTAGCGAAGGTGCTGGACTGGGCAACAAGTTCTTGGCCAACATTCGTGAAGCCGATGCGATCTGTCAAGTCATTCGTGTGTTCACTGACCCCGACGTTGTGCACGTTGATGGTCGCGTCTCGCCCTCTGATGACATTGAAACGATCAACACTGAATTGATCCTTGCGGACTTGCAAAGTATTGAAAAGGCGATCCCGCGTTTGCAAAAAGAAGCGCGCGTAAACAAGGACCGCGTCGAGGCACTCGAGGTCATTGAAAAGGCAAAGGCTGCATTGGACTCGGGAGTCACGGTTTTCGCTTCCGGTCTTGATCCGGAGCCGCTCAAGGAACTGTTTTTGTTGACGTCCAAGCCGTTCCTGTACGTGTTCAACATGGATGACACGGAACTGGCCAACGATGACCTCAAAGAAGAGCTGCGTGCGTTGGTTGCACCGGCGGAAGCGATCTTCTTGGACGCCAAGATTGAGTCCGAGTTAGTAGAACTTGATGCAGCTGAGGCCTTGGAGCTTTTGCAGTCCATCGGTCAAGCAGAATCTGGGCTCGATCAACTCGCACGTATTGGCTTTAACACCCTGGGCTTGCAGACCTATCTGACGGCTGGACCTAAAGAAGCCCGCGCCTGGACCATTCCGGTGGGTGCAACGGCTCCCCAAGCCGCTGGTGTGATTCACACCGACTTTGAGCGCGGCTTTATCAAGGCCGAGATCGTGTCCTTCGCTGATTTAGTAGAAGCCGGTTCCATGGCTGAAGCCAAATCGCGTGGCAAGGTGCGCATGGAAGGCAAGGAATACATCATGGCCGACGGCGACGTCGTCGAGTTTCGCTTTAATGTCTGATTCACGGCCCGTAACTGTTGTCGCCGGTGCGGCCATCTTCGATGACCGTGGCTGGTTGCTCAGCGCTCGGCGCACGTTGCCGTTGCACGTGGCGGGCAAGTGGGAATTCCCCGGCGGCAAGGTCGAGGAAGGCGAAACCGACCTTCAAGGTTTGCATCGCGAGATTATGGAAGAGCTAGGCGTGGAGATCACAGTCGGCGAACAAGTCGGTGCCGATTGGCAACTAGGTCCGAACTTTGTTTTACGCCTATGGAAGGCACAGATCATCAGTGGTGAGCCGCAGCCTTTGGAAGACCACGACATCTTGCAATGGCTCGAACCCGGACATTGGTTTGATGTTGACTGGTTGCCCGCGGACCTGCCGATCGTTCAAGTCCTCGTGGATCAGTTGAGAATGCAGTAGCAAGCAAAATGGCCCGACTGCCGAAGCAGCCGAGCCCTTTCGTCAAGCTAGTGAACTAGATCTTGCCGGTTTCGCGTGGCTTGCGACGCAAGATCTTGCCGATGAAGACGACGGGGTCGTACTTGGTGTCCACCACGCGCTCCTTCATCGGGATGATCGCGTTGTCGGTGATCTTGATGTGCTCGGGGCACACGTCGGTGCAGCACTTGGTGATGTTGCACATACCCAGACCTTGCTCGGCTTGAGCAAAGGACTTGCGGTCAGTGCGTGCATCCAAGGGGTGCATGTCCAGCTCTGCGGCACGGATGAAGAAACGCGGACCTGAGAAGGCTTCCTTGTTTTCTTCGTGGTCGCGCACCACGTGGCAGGTGTTTTGGCACAAGAAGCACTCGATGCACTTGCGGAACTCTTGCGAGCGCTCCACGTCGAGTTGCTGCATGCGGTAGTCGCCAGCCTTGATGTCTGCTGGGGGAGCAAACGCTGGGATCTGACGAGCCTTGGTGTAGTTGAACGACACGTTGGTCACCAAGTCGCGAATCACCGGGAAGGTGCGCATCGGGGTGACGGTGATGGTCTCGTTCTCTTCAAAGGTGCTCATGCGCGTCATGCACAGCAAGCGCGGCTTGCCGTTGACCTCGGCTGAACACGAACCACACTTACCGGCCTTGCAGTTCCAGCGCACCGCCAAGTCGGGGGTTTGCGTGGCCTGCAAGCGGTGAATGATGTCGAGGACGACTTCACCTTCGTTGACATCGACTTCGTAGTTTTCCAGGCCGCCTTGCTCGCCGTCGCCGCGGTAGACGCGGAACTTCGCCTTGTAACCCATCAGTTCTTCTCCTCTGGCAGCGCAGTCAACTCTTCTTGTGTCATGTACTTCTTCAACTCAGCGCGGTCAAACAACGACAGCAACTCGGTGGGGATCGTGGGTACCGGCTGTTGAGTGACCTCAACGGCAGTGCCATCGCTCTTGCAGATCAAGTTGACCTGACGCCACTTCGGATCCATCGTGGGGAAGTCATCGCGCGTGTGACCACCGCGAGACTCTTCACGAATCAACGCCGCCTTGGCAACAGACTCCGAGATCAACAGCAAGTTAGTCAGGTCCAGGGCCAAGTGCCAACCGGGGTTGAACACTCGATCGCCGGCAACGCTGACGTTCTTGGCGCGGGCCTTGAGTGCGTCGAGCTTGACGATCGCGTCCTTGACCTCATCGGCGTTACGGATGATGCCCACCAAGTCACCCATGATCGTTTGCAAGTCGTGGTGAATCGTGTAGGGGTTTTCGCCATCGGTTGCATTCAGCGGAGCAAGAGCCGTGTCAATGGCTGCTTGCAAGTCGGCTTCGTCAATGGCAACAGCTGCCCCACCGCGCGAGTCCAAGTACTCAGCAGCACCCAAACCAGCACGACGACCAAAGACCAACAGGTCCGACAGTGAGTTACCACCTAGACGGTTGGAGCCGTGCATGCCGCCACCGACTTCACCAGCTGCAAACAAGCCCTTGACGTAGGGCGAAGCGCAGGTGTCAGGAATGGTCTCGACCCCACCCATCACGTAGTGACAGGTCGGTCCGACTTCCATCGGCTCCTTGGTGATGTCAACGTCGGCGAGCTCTTTGAACTGGTGGTACATCGACGGCAGGCGCTTGAGGATCTGCTCGGCGGGAAGGCGCGAGGCAATGTCTAGGTACACGCCACCGTTGGGGGTGCCACGACCGGCCTTGACCTCAGAGTTAATCGCGCGGGCGACTTCGTCACGAGGCAACAACTCTGGAGGGCGACGGTTGTTGTCGGCGTCGGTGTACCAGCGGTCGGCTTCTTCTTCGGTTTCCGCGTACTGCTTACGGAATACGTCGGGGACGTAGTCGAACATGAAGCGCCTGCCTTCAGAGTTCTTCAACACACCACCGTCACCGCGAACGGACTCGGTGACCAAGATGCCCTTGACCGACGGTGGCCAGACCATGCCGGTGGGGTGGAACTGCAGGAACTCCATGTTGACCAAGGAACCGCCGGCGCGCATCGCCAGAGCGTGACCGTCGCCGGTGTACTCCCACGAGTTCGACGTGACGCGGTACGCCTTGCCGATACCGCCGGTAGCCAAGACGATGGCTGCGGTGTCGAAGGCTATGAAGTCGCCGGTCTCACGGAAGTAACCCATGCAACCGGTAACTGCGCCGTCCTTGGTGAAGATCTCTTGGATTGAGCACTCAGCGAAGACTTTGATGAACTTCTCGCCATCGCCGAACTCACGCTCGTCGTCTTGCTGCAAGGAGATGATCTTTTGCTGCATCGTGCGGATCAATTCCAGGCCGGTGCGGTCTCCCACGTGCGCCAGGCGGGGGTACTCGTGACCACCGAAGTTGCGCTGGCTGATCTTGCCGTCCTTGGTGCGGTCAAACAATGCGCCGTAGGTCTCCAGTTCCCAAATGCGGTCGGGGGATTCCTTGGCGTGGAGTTCGGCCATGCGGTAGTTGTTCAAGAACTTGCCACCGCGCATGGTGTCGCGGAAGTGGACTTGCCAGTTGTCGTTGCTGTTGACGTTACCCATGGCAGCGGCGGCGCCACCTTCAGCCATAACGGTGTGCGCCTTACCCAGCAATGACTTGGTGATGATGGCAACTGACTTGCCCATCGTGCGAGCTTCAATGGCGGCCCGCAGTCCGGCACCACCAGCACCCATCACCACTACGTCAAATGAATGGCG
>CAIXNN010000059.1 GCA_903920865.1 uncultured Actinomycetes bacterium | reverse complement strand
TGGCGCAATGTCGAGCACGTGGAGTGGGAGACCCTTAAATACGTCGACTGGTTCAATAACCGGCGAATTCACGAGGCACTGGACTAAGTGCCTCCCGCCGAGTTCGAAGCCGCCTACTATGAATCCAACGAGTCAGAAAGTCTGGCCGTTTTGGAAACGATTTAGTCTCCGGAAAACCCGTCGCGATTCATCCTGAAGTTTCACATTTATGTACTATTGATGTTGAACGCGGTTCTACGAAGAATGGCGCTAATCGAGGAGTTCTAATGAATTGTTCTACCTGTTACTTTGAAGTGATGCCAGGCGTTGCCTTCTGTGGCAACTGTGGCGCCGCTGTTTCAGTGGCACCCACAGGTACGAAGCCGAGGAGTCTGGTGGCCGTAATTCTGAAAGCCGTTTCAATTCCTTTCTGTTGCTATTTCTTCATTGTGCTGCCACTCTTATGGGCGTACTACCAAAGCGCTGGCCAACTGCCCCTCATGGTAAAAATTCTTCCCTACTTCACGGTTGGTGGCGTCATCATGTACGTAGCTGCCCATTTCGTCGACCTCTCATATTTGCGTAAAAAAATTGGTATCGCGGCTTGGATTTTGGAGCTTCTCGGCATCCTCGCCTTTTTGCCCGTCGGAATACTTCTAATAATCACAGTGCACAGTGGATGGACCTATTCAAAGGCTATTGCAGTGATTGTGCTCCAGGTTGCAGCGCTTGTTCTCATTGCGATTCGCGTGCTGCTTGCTGGTATCCGTTCGCGTAATGCGTAGAACGCACATCTAGTTGCTCAATGACGGAAATCTACGAACTAATTCCAACGACGGCTACTTCGGCCGACCAGGATTGGTATAGCGCCCACCAGTTGACCGACGCTCTGGGAATTGGCTGGCGTCCCAACCCGCAGCCTTCTCGGATTTCCCCGCGCGCTGGAGAGTACGTGGCCCACGCAATTCCATGTGGCCTGAATGCCTACTACGCAAAGACTGTTCAGGCGAAAAGCGGGGGTCTTATTGCCTTTGGATCCCCACTGCTCTTGGCCGCCTCTGTTGTTGGCTCAATCGGTTACAACATGTGGCAGAACCAAAAAGCTCGCGAGGAAGCTGCCGCCCAGTGGAGATACGTCGGCTCGGGAATGGCTCACTTCACTAACCAACGCATCGCCGTTGCTTCAGAGACCGGTTGGAGAAACTTCGAATTTTCTGGTATCGAAGCGATGGAAATGGAGCCTGACGGCATCGTGATCTTTGAAAATGGTCGAGCGCGGGAGAAACTTACGCTCAATCTGCCACTTACACATTTCATACTGCTTCGCTTCTTGGCCTACGGTGAAATTCCAAACTTGGGCGCGCCAGCCCCGCAACCATTGCCGGCTAGTACGCCTGCCCCAACTCCCCATACTGCCATCTTAAAAAGTACGATCAAACGCGATTAGGTCACGGAACGGGCATAGAAGACCCGGTGCCTAAATTTCATGCGCCTAGATGCCAAGTTGCGGTACTTCGACTTCACCATGTCGGTCCACTCCCAGACATCGCCAGGCGCTAGCTCAGCTGCTGCATCAATACCGTAGAAAGCCAAATTGAACTGACTAATCATGTGCTGGCGAGCATCTACTTCGTCATCTCCAATTTCGGTTCGGACGGTGTCAACGAGTTCCGTGGTCGTTGCGGCCGCCAGGCGAGAGGTATGACCGAACTCACGGCGCATCAACATCAATTCTGCTACCGCACCGCGGATCTGCTGAGCCGCAGTTCCTCGACGGTTCTTGCGAAGACGGCGGCGACGGAGAATCGACACAAACAGCGCCCAGATCAACATGAGGGCGGCGAGAGCAGCCAGACCTTCGCCAACTGTGATGAGTAGGCGCAGCAGAGAATTACCTTCACCGCGCGGGGAAAATGGATGAACCACCACTTTGCAGTTTGGGGGCTGACAATCGCCGCCGCTCGTATTGTCAGCGGCCAACTGTTGGCTAGAAAGTGCGCCGGACTGCGTCGATCCCTTTCCAACTTTGCTGGGAGTCGGGTCTTCGACATGCCAACGACCACCGGCGTACACCTCAGTCCACGTATACGACCTTTCCGGTGTCAACGTCGCACTCGATGTCTGGGGATTGACCCGGAAGCCGGTCACGATTCGCGAAGGGAGTCCCACCGCGCGGGCCAAGAGTGCGACGAAGGTGGCGTACTGCTCCGACGTAGCCATATGTTGGCTTCCAAGCACCGTGGACAATATGTCAGCGAATGACTGG
>CAIXNN010000058.1 GCA_903920865.1 uncultured Actinomycetes bacterium | reverse complement strand
TCGCTGACGGCAATGACTGGTCCATCGCGATCGGCAAGGCACTGCGTCACGTAGGGAACCTTCTGTGGCTCGGATGGGTGAAGCCAGTTCCATGAATCTGCTTCAAGACCATCGCGACGCAATTCATTCCACGACGTCACCGACCACACATCGGCACTTACGCCCCAGTCAGCTGAAAGCAGCTCTTGTGCGCGCAAAGCCCACGGCACCGAAACTCCTGATGCCATCAGTTGAGTGCGCGGGCCGCTTTGATTCGGTGCGGGGGCATACAGGTGCATGCCGCGAAGGATTCCTTCGACATCGGTTCCCACTGGCTCTTCAGGTTGCTTGTACGCCTCGTTGTACAACGTGAGGTAGTAAAAGAGATCCTCTTGGTTTTCGCCGTACATGCGGTCCAAACCAGCTCGCACAATGTGGGCGATTTCAAAACCGAAGGCCGGGTCGTAGGCCACCACAGCCGGATTGGTTGAAGCCAGAAGGTGCGAGTGACCGTCTTCATGTTGAAGGCCTTCACCATTGAGGGTGGTGCGGCCGGCAGTTGCCCCAAGAACAAAGCCTCGGGCGAGTTGATCTGCCGCGGCCCAGAAGCTATCGCCGGTTCGTTGGAAACCAAACATGGAATAGAAGATGTAGACCGGAATCATCGGTTCGCCATGGGTGGCGTAAGAACTGCCAGCAGCGGTAAAGGATGCAACTGAACCGGCTTCGTTGATTCCTTCGTGCAGCATCTGCCCATCGGTTGCTTCTTTGTAGGACAACACCAGTTCGCGGTCCACGGCGATGTAGCGCTGGCCTTGTGGCGAGTACACCTTTTGTTGGGCGAAGAATGAGTCCATTCCAAAGGTGCGTGCTTCGTCAGGAATGATCGGCACGATGCGCTTGCCGATGTTCTCGTCCTTGAGAAGCTCGCGAAGCAGTCGAACAAAAGCCATCGTGGTGGCAACTTCTTGGTTGCCCGATCCCCGTTTCACGACCTCATAGGCCTCATCGCTGGGAAGGGACAGTGGCTTGCCTTGAGCTGGCCGACGCTCCGGAACAAAACCACCTAATGCACGACGACGTTCATGCAAGTACTCAATATGTTCGTGGTTTTCGCCCGGGTGGAAGTACTTCGGCAATTTTTCATCGAGATCGCTGTCTGGGATGGGCAGTTCTAGTCGATCACGGAATCCCTTGAGGTCTTCAACGGTGAGCTTCTTCATGGAGTGCGTGGCATTTCGGCCCTCAAAGTGAGAACCCAACGTCCAGCCCTTGATGGTGTGAGCCAAGATCAACGTTGGCTGACCCTTGTGTTCAATTGCGGCGCTGTAAGCGGCATACATTTTCTTGTAATCATGGCCACCGCGTTGAAGTTGGTACAACTGCTCATCGGTCAGGTGCTCGACCAACTTTGCGGTGCGTGGGTCGCGTCCAAAGAAATGTTCGCGCACGAATGCGCCACCTTCGGCTTGATACGTTTGGAAGTCACCATCAGGTGTGCTGTTCATGATGTTGACCAAAGCCCCCGATGGATCGGCGGCCAGCAACGGATCCCAACTGCGACCCCAAATCACCTTGATGACATTCCAACCAGCACCGCGGAAGAAGGATTCAAGTTCTTGAATGACCTTGCCGTTGCCGCGCACCGGACCATCGAGTCGTTGCAAGTTGGCGCTGACTACAAAGGTGAGGTTGTCGAGTTCTTCACGCGCGGCCAAACCAATCGCGCCCAATGATTCGGGCTCATCCATTTCGCCATCGCCCAAGAACGCCCACACATGTTGTTGTGAGGTGTCCTTGATGCCGCGGTTGTGCAAGTACTTGTTAAACCGAGCTTGGTAAATAGCGTTCAGGGATCCCAAGCCCATCGACACCGTGGGAAATTCCCAAAAATCGGGCATTAAGCGCGGGTGTGGGTAAGACGAGAGGCCTCCACCTGGGTGCGAGAGCTCTTGTCGGAACCCGTCCAACTGGTTTTCGCTCAAGCGGCCTTCAAGGAAAGCGCGAGCGTAGATCCCAGGCGATGCGTGACCTTGAATGAAAATTTGGTCACCTCCGCCAGGGTGATCTTTACCGCGAAAGAAGTGATTGAAACCGACTTCATACAAGGAAGCACTCGAAGCGTAAGTTGAAATGTGTCCGCCAACGCCAACGCCTGGTCGTTGTGCGCGATGCACCATGATCGCTGCGTTCCAACGAATGTAGGCGCGGATCCGACGTTCAATAAATTCATCACCGGGAAACCACGGTTCTGATTCAGGGGGAATGGTGTTGATGTAATCGGTGCTACGAAGTGAAGGAACCCCGACGTGGCGTTCACGTGCCTGTTGCAACAGCGTGAGCATGAGGTAACGCGCGCGATACTGCCCTTGAGTGTCGATGAGTTCGTCGAGCGATTCACGCCACTCTTTGGTCTCGTCGGGATCGACATCAACCATTTGATTAGCCAGGCCCGAATGAATGATGCTTCGGCCTGGGTCAGGCAGGTTACTTTCGGGCACGGTGGTGACCTCAGCTCTATGCGATGTAAGTCGGCCGGGTTGCGACTGCGCTTACGGGGTGTGTCCATCTTCCCCGATGAGGGGTTTTCGGGCTTACCGGGTGTGGGCGTTGGGGACTTTGGGCGCGCCATATTCCCAATGCGCTTGCGCTGCCTGCCCTAGGCACGGTCAACTAGTAACACACGCACCAACCAAGGAGGAATTTGTGAGCCAGGGGGCCGAAGGGCCAGCGAGTCGGTTGGGTGTGTCCGCAGGGCAAGTAGTACTCGAATTTGGTGTCGATTCTGATGTTGACCAGAGCTTGCGCGAGGCCATTGCGCAGATCACCGGTGAAGCTCTCGTTGATGACACCTATGGCGATGTCGTTGATGTGGTCTTGGTTTGGTGGCGCGATGGTGATGGAGATTTAACCGACACTTTGGTCGATGCCCTGACGCTGTTAGTTGATGGTGGCGTGGTCTGGATCATCACTCCCAAGGCTGGTCGTGATGGACACGTTGAGCCCTATGACATTGCCGATGCAGCAGTAAGTGCCGGCTTGTCTCAGACCTCATCAATTAGCGCAGCGCCTGAATGGTCAGGAACGCGGTTAATGACCTCTAAGGGTTCACGTCACTGACAATCTCGCCGGTGAGCATGGGCTTAAGAAGCCTCAGTGGGCGGGCCTTCCCGACTCCTTGTGCGCGATTGCTTGCGCTTTGGCATGATGTGCGTGCCCTAAAAAACTACTGAACGAAGGAATGACCATGAGCCTTGAAGTCGGCCAAGAAGCCCCAGACTTCACCTTGAAGAACAACCACGGCGAAGAAGTAAGCCTTTCCTCCTTCCGGGGAAACAAGAACGTCGTGTTGGTCTTTTACCCGTTCGCCTTCACCCCGACCTGTACTGGCGAATTGTGTGCCATTCGCGATGAGCAGGCGGCCCTTGAAGGACACGACACCGTGGTCTTTGGTGTCTCATGCGATCCGGTTCCCTCGTTGAAGGCCTTTGCCGCCGCCGAAAAGATCGAATACGCATTGCTTTCTGACTTTTACCCGCATGGTGATGTGTCAAAGGCTTATGGCGTGTTCTTGGAAGAGCGCGGCTTTTCTACTCGTGGCACGTTCATCATCGACAAGACCGGCACGATCGCGTGGCAAGTGGTCAACTCGCCCGCAGATGCTCGCAGTACTGATGAGTACAAGGCAGCCATCGACGCATTGGGTTAATGACTCACCTGCACCAAGAGCGGCGAGGTCACTTCGGGTACGCTCAGCCGTTCGGGGCGCATAGCTCAGCTGGTTAGAGCACTGGTCTTACAAACCAGTGGTCGCAGGTTCGAGTCCTGCTGCGCCCACCAGTGGTTTTTCAGTACCCGTATTGGGCTAAATGGGTTATTTGACTCACTGTTTCTCAATCGGGTCCTCGGGCGGGCCGATAGGTAAGTCTCGGACTTCCCTCAGGCTGTAAAGGACCGACCGATGACTACTCGAACCAGGATCAAGATCGCCCTCATTGCAGTTATCGCCCTAGGAGCAACCCCGTTCATCACATCGCCGGCCAACGCTGCCTCAACGCGCTCCTACGACGTGCGCCAGGACTGCCAGGTTCAAGGGGCAGCCCAATCTCTGGGTGATAAGACTCCTAATGCGCACGGCAATTTTTACTTCGTTGGTGGGCAGTGCATTGAGTTGCCGTCCTAGCTTGATATGAGCTCTCGCGGAAGCGAGCAAAAGTGAAGCCGGACATGCCCAGCTGGGGTGTGTCCGGTTTTACTTATTGGGTGGCCGCATCAGGGGCTGACCCGCAAGGGTGAATCTGCGAGTCGGGTAGAGGAAACGGCCCAGTCACGGCAAGATCTAGGCGTGAGCCAAACTGTGCCGGAAAACGGCGAATATGACCTATTGATCATCGGTGCCGGACCTGCGGGTCTATTCGCCACCTACTACGCGGGCTTTCGCAATCTCAGCGTCGCGCTGATGGATTCGCTGCCGGCCCTAGGTGGGCAAGTGGCCGCGTTGTATCCCGAGAAGATCATTTTGGATGTGGCGGGCTTCCCTGAGATTCGCGGTCAAAAGTTGGTGGACGAACTGGTCACCCAAGCGCAAACCTCCAAGCCGACGCTGTACCTAGGTCATCGAGCAGAAGAACTCACAGAAGGTGCTGATGGCGTCACGGTGGTAACTCATCGCGGTGCAACGGTGCGAGCCAAGGCCGTGATCATCAGTGGCGGAATTGGCACCTTTAGCCCACGTCCGCTTCCCGATGCAGAGGCCTATGAAGGCAAAGGTCTGCGTTACTTCGTTCCTAAGCTGGATGAATTAGCCGGCAAGGATGTCCTGATCGTTGGCGGCGGAGATTCTGCTTTGGACTGGGCGATGGCACTAGATGGCATTGCTACCTCCATCACTTTGGTGCACCGCCGCACATCTTTTCGCGGACATGAAGCCAGCGTTGACAAGATTTTGGCCTCCGGGGTTAGCGTGCTGACTCCTTTTGAAGTCAAGCAAATCACCGGTGGCGAGCAAATCAATTCCGTCGTGGTCTTCAACAACGAAACGCAAGAAGAGCAAACGCTTGCAGTGCAAGAAGTTGTTGCAGCGCTGGGCTTTACCGCCGACCTGGGACCGTTTACTCGTTGGGGATTGGACTTAGAAAAGAAGCACATCTTGGTAGATACCACGATGAAGACCAACTTGGATCGCGTCTTCGCCGTTGGCGATGTTGTGGAATACCCCGGCAAGGTGCGTTTGATCGCCGTTGGTTTTGGTGAGGCAGCAACTGCGGTCAACAATGCTGCCGGTGTGATCACACCTGGAGCTAAAGTCTTCCCCGGCCACTCGTCAGGTGGATAGAGTTTTATGAGCCAACCAATCCTGCTTCGCGACGTGGTCGCCGCACTTGATGCGCGCTACCGGCCATCCTTAGCTGAAGAATGGGATGCGGTGGGATTGGTGTGCGGGGATCCAGCGGCTGCGATTTCTCGTATCCATTTCGCCGTTGATGCCACGTTGGTAACCGTTGAGGAAGCGATCGCTTCTGGATCCCAGTTATTGATCACCCATCACCCCTTGCTCTTTGACCCTGTGCAGTCGGTAGCTGCAACATCGACTAAGGGCTTGATCATCCACCGATTGATCAGTAACGGGGTTGCTTTGTTTTCCGCTCACACCAACGCTGATCGGGCCAACCCTGGTGTCAGCGATGCGCTTGCCCAAGCGCTGTGTCTGCTCGATGTCGAACTGCTTGAACCAATGGCTGATGAACAAGGTATTGGTTTGGGTCGGATCGGTCGCCTTGGGAGCCCAATGCGCCTTGCCGACTTTCTTGAACATGTCAGCAGTGCTTTGCCGGTAGGTGTTGCTGGCATCAAGGCAACTGGGGACCCAGACAAGATGGTTCAGCGCATTGCAGTGTGCGGGGGAGCTGGATCATCAGCGCTGCCGGCAGTGATCAGTGCCGAGGTTGACGCCTATGTCACCTCAGATCTGAGTCATCACCGCGTCGGTGAATTTGTAGATGATGTTGGGCGGGATGGTCCGGTGCTGATCGACGCGAGCCACTTCGGAACTGAGTGGCCCTGGCTCAAGCAGGCCGCTGAACTCCTCCTGATGGACCTAGCCGGCTTTGGCACTACCGTGGAGACCACAGTGTCAACGCTTTCCACGGACCCGTGGAGCATTCATGAACCGAAGCGGAGTGTGTAGTGAACGCGGATCCACACATCCAAGCATTGCTGCTGCAGATTCAAGGATTAGATTCCGAACTTGATCGGTTCACCCATCAAGCCCGCAGCCTTCCCGTACTTGCACAGATCGCCGAACTTCAATCACGCCTAACTGGCTTGGCATCATTGCTGATCGCTGCTGAAACTGAGGTCTCTGACCTCAAGCGCGAACAGTCTAAAGCAGATACCGATGTTGAATTGGTGCGCGAGCGGGCCAATCGTGACCAGCAGCGCATGGATTCGGGTGCTGTTTCAGCTGCCAAAGAGCTTGAGGCCATGCAGCGTGAGGTTGCGTCCTTGGTCAAGCGTCAAGCAGAGCTTGAAGAGGTCGAACTTGAAGTCATGGAGCGCCTTGAGGATGCGCAAAAGAACTTGGACACCTTGACCACCGAGCGCGATGAGCTCACTGCCTCGTTGAAGACGCTGTCTGCTGAGCGTGATGAAGCTTTGGCGCAGTTTGGTGCGCAGTCCAAGCAAGTGCGCGCGGATCGTGAAGGACTTGCTCCGCAGATTCCGGCCGAACTGAGCGCGCTTTATGACAAGTTGCGCGCATCAAGTGGGGGAGTCGGAGCTGCTACACTTCACCGTGGGCGTTGCCAGGGGTGTCAGTTGGAGATCAATGCCACAGAAATGAAGGCCATTCGTGAAGCAGACGATGATGAGGTGTTGCGCTGCGAAGAGTGTCGACGCATTTTGATTCGCACTGCGGAATCGGGGTTGTAAGTGGCGCGGCATTTCATCGTTGAAGCCGATGGCGGCTCGCGTAATAACCCCGGTCAAGCCGCATACGGCGCCGTGGTGATCGATCCAGAATCTGGTGAAGTCATCGTTGAGTGCGCTGAATTGATTGGCATTGCTAGTAATAACGTTGCTGAGTACAGCGGATTGGTAGCAGGGCTTGAGGCTGTTCGTGAACTCGATCCCGAAGCAACCGTGCTGGTGAAGATGGACTCCAAGCTGGTGGTGGAGCAAATGTCGGGACGTTGGAAGATCAAGCACCCAGACATGAAGGCTTTGGCGATGAAGGCTCGCGATGTGTTGCCTTACGAAAATGTGGAATACCAGTGGATCCCGCGAGCGGAGAACTCACGGGCGGATGCATTGCTGAATATGGTGCTGGACTCCCGCACGATCTAGTTGATCGGTACGCTTTGCACACGGCGGACGAGCCGGCCGGGCGGTCGCGGCATCAAGCAATTGGTGTCGAGGAAGGTCCGGGCTCCACAGGGCAAGGTGGTGGGTAACACCCACCCGAGGAAACTCGCGGGACAGTGCCACAGAAAACAGACCGCTGATCTTTGATCAGTAAGGGTGAAACGGTGGTGTAAGAGACCACCAGCACTTGAGGTGACTCAAGTGGCTCGGTAAACCCCACTTGGAGCTAGATCAAAAGGTTTGAGTGTTCGCACTCAAACTGCGCAAACACTTGAGGGCGGCCCGCCCAAGTTTGCGGGTAGATCGCACGAGCGTGTCAGCAATGGCGCGCCCAGATGGATGGCCGCACATCGGAACCACCGCAAGGTGACCGAAGACAGAACCCGGCCTACAGGCCGACTCGTCCGCTGCCTAACTCGGAAAGGCTCGTTCGCCCTTTGAAAAACGGAGAAGTACCTTTCGAAGTGTTGGCAGAACCTGTAGCAGTTAGTACGAATTTGTGGGCAGTTTTGTGGGCAAGAGATGCTGGTGTGGGCAAAAACGTGGGCAGAAATTGATCCCGGCTATTGGTTTGATGTCGACTGGTTGCCGGCCGACGTGCCGATTGTTCAAGCCCTCGTGGACAACCTGTAACGCTGAGTCTTTGGACTTTACGGAAGTGTTGGC
>CAIXNN010000057.1 GCA_903920865.1 uncultured Actinomycetes bacterium | reverse complement strand
GCTGGAGTGCGCACGCTGTCTGCAGTTAACGTTTTGAAGTTGCACGATGAGTACCTTCTCGGTCTTGGCGAAATGCCCTCTTCGTGGCCGATGGCTGCACTTCAGGCGCAAGTTATTGCGGCCCGTAACTACGCAATGGTGCGTTACAACTCCGGTGTCCGTGCCGGCTGCTGGTGCCACGTCTTTAATAACACCAGTGACCAAGTCTTTGTCGGGTATGGAAAAGAGGCTGGCGCGAGTGGAGCTCGGTGGCACCAAGCAGTGGTGAGCACCAACAAGTCCGCCACTACTTCAAGCATGCTGTTGTACCGCGGGGCAGTAGCCCAAACGTTCTTCTTTGATTGCTCAGGTGGCCGCACCCAAAACAGTGAAGATGTGTGGGGCTCGGCAGAGCCGTACTTGCGCAGTGTTGATGACCACTGGTCACTCGATTCCAAGTACAACCCCACCTTTGCCTCATGGGGTCCGAAGGTTCGCACGCAAGCACAAGTTGCCGCTGCCTTTGGTCTAGCTGATGTTGTTGGCCTGAGCTATGCGACTCGTTACACAAGTGGAGCAGCCCGGACAGTGACCGCAACCTCATCAAAGGGCGTTAGCGCATCATTGCCTGGATCAACTTTTACCGCTCGCTTAGGTTTGACCTCGCGTTGGAGTTTTGTCACCGGCACCGCAAATCCTTTTGTGCCCAAGCCTGTTACCCCGCCAGTGACTCCGCCGGTTGCTACACCGCCAGCGACAACACCTGCCCCACCTGCTGCAGCGACCTCAACTGACCCGTACACGCAGGCAGTGAATGCAAATAAGGCTGTGCCGCTGACCTCTCGCACCATCGTTGTGACCACGGTTCCTAATGCCACCGCTGTTAATCAATTGGTTGCGGCCCCCTTAGTGGCATCGTTGCGGGCGCCGTTGCTGTACACCTCAACCAATGGGATGCCTCGCGTTACTGCCGCTGAAGTTCACCGTCGTGCGCCGACTACGGCCTACATCATCGGCGGGACTTCCATTGTGTCTGCAACTGTTGAAGCTCAACTTCGCAATGCCGGTGTTCATGCCATCATTCGCATCAGTGGAACCGACCGATTCGCTATGTCGGTTGCCATCGCTTCGGCTATGAATGTCCCAATTGGTCGCTCGGTGTTTGTAGTCAACGGAACTGACCACGCCCGCTTGGCAGCACTTGCTCCCTTGGCTGCCCGTAGCGCTCGCCCAATCCTGTTGGTTCGCTCCACGAGCATTCCAGCTCCGGTTGCCACGTACTTGAAGGCTCACAAGCCACGAACCACCACGGTGGTGGGTCCGACAACGATGGTCAGCAACTCGGTTTTGCACGCGGTGCCTGCCGGTGTTCGGTCAGCTCGCTAAATAAGTCGACTTTTCACTGCTCGCGATTGCTTCTATGCGCTCTGCAGTTGGGCTTCCCGCAACCACCACTACTGACCCGAGTGCTAATAGCGGCGCTACCCACTCTCTGACCAGCGTTTCTTGATCAAGCGCGGTGTTGCTGGTCAAGAGTCGAGTCTGCGGTGGATAGTCAAGCTGCTGTGCAGCATGGATCAGATCAGCATGCGATGCCTTCGCACCAAATGCTGTCCGTTCCGCACTGATTGAAGGGCCAGAGAAATAATCCGGATGTCCCGGTACCACCCGTGCGTAATCCATTGCCTGCTGTGGCAGTTCTGTATTGCAAGGCAGACCTAAAGGTCGCAATGACAAGACCATCAGTTCGACTTCACTAAAATTGTGCGCATTTGCTTGCGAGGTGACAATCAGTGATGCGCTGGGTGTGGTCACGATCGTGATGCCCAATTCCCAGGCGGCCTGGACCCACACCAAACTTTGCCAATGCAGGGGCAGGTCGAGGAAGATTGCCTCACCTTCAGACAGACCCATCTCGTCGCGGATTAAGTTCGCCGTCTTGTTAACCCAGTTGGCAAAGGAGGTTGCAGACAGTTCAATACGTTCCCCCGATGACTCGTCGTAGTACGTGACTAACGGGGATGAGGGGTCATGGTGCAGGCGCTGTTTGAACAGATCGGCCAGGTTCATAGGTCAACAGCGTAGGCTCTAGTTCGTGTTAGAGGCGATTGTGCTCGTTGGTGGGCAGGGCACCCGTTTGCGTCCGTTGACCTTGACCACTCCAAAGCCGTTGCTTCCCGTTGCCGGGGTTCCATTCCTGGCTCATCAATTTGCTCGGTTACGCGATGTGGGAGTGACTCGCATCATTTTGGCTACCTCTTATCGAGCTGATCTGTTTGAAGAGGTTTTTGCCGGTGGTGATTTTGACGGAGTTGAACTGATCTTCGTAACGGAAGCTGAGCCGATGGGTACCGGTGGCGCGATTGCCAATGCCGCCGCTGCTTTGGAGTCCGGCCCCGACGATCCCGTCATTGTCTTTAACGGCGATGTGCTCTCCGGCCACGATTTGGGTGCACAACTGGCTGTCCATCTGACCTCCGGTGCGGAGGTGACGCTGCACTTAGTTGAAGTCGATGATGCGCGCCGGTTTGGTTGTGTTCCCACAGATTCCAGTGGTCGAGTCACTGACTTTCTGGAAAAAATGCCTAATCCGGTGGCGAATCAGATCAACGCCGGCTGCTACATCTTCAAGACGCGTGTTATTTCAACGATTCCTACCGCCCGTCCTGTTTCAGTTGAACGAGAAACTTTTCCGAACCTGTTGCAAGCCGGCGCACATATTCAGGCCTACGTTGAAACGGCCTACTGGCTAGATCTGGGTACTCCCGCAACCTACGTTCAAGGTTCCTCTGACCTGGTCACCGGCGCGATCGCATCCACGGCTCTGCCCGGTGCTCCTGGTCAGGCTTTGGTCTTGGATGGGGCACAGGTAAGCAGCAGTGCACAACTTGTTGATGGTTCTGTGGTGGGAACAGGCGCGCACATCGGTGATGCAGCGATCATCAGGTCGGTAATTTTCGACGATGCACAGGTCGGTTCGGGTGTTCGATTGGTTGACTGCCTTGTCGGCTTTGGAGCCGTGATCGGCGATAGTTCTCAGCTTGAGCGATGCGTGATCGGCGATGGTGCCGTGATTCCAGCTGGACAGGTGCTGAGCGATTCACGCCTGTGGAATCAAGACGGCGTGTTAACCATTACTTCTGAATAAGAAATTCGGCTGCATCGCGACAGATGCGCGTTTGAGGTGCTTGCTCGGGATACCCCACCGCAATGGCTCCCATAGTTTGCCAACTGCTGGGAAGGTCCAAGACAGTTTGCACATCACTTGTGCAAAACAAGGTGCTTGATACCCAAGCTGTACCAAGTTCTACGGCTGCGGCTGAAATCATGAATGATTGAACCGCGGCACCGACTGATAAAACAAACATGTCCCGCTCAGCCAAGCTCCGTCGCTCGTCGGGGTAGTCATGATGGTTTTCAAACACCAATACCGGGATGACTAACTCCGGGCAGCGACTGAGGATGTCTCCGCGCCCGATGCGTTCCTCGATGGCGCTGGAGGCTAGCCCGTCGGCCCGCAAATCATCTCGCCAGCGGTGCGCCATCGTGGTCAAAAGCCTGTCCCGTGTTTGCTGGCTGGTGACGTGGATGAATCGCCACGGAGTGCTGTGATGCGGAGCGGGTGCGGTGATCGCTGCAGCCACGCACTGGGAAATCAACTCGTGTTTGACTGGGCGATCGGACCAGCTCCGCACCGTACGTCTCAGAGATACAGCTTCTTGCTGTCCCATCTGACGTGCCTGTTCGGATCCACGTTCAAAG
The DNA here is from genome assembly GCA_903920865.1 of uncultured Actinomycetes bacterium. Classification (GTDB taxonomy): domain Bacteria; phylum Actinomycetota; class Actinomycetes; order UBA12327; family UBA12327; genus AcAMD-2. Next base: position 16,027 of record CAIXNN010000057.1, on the reverse strand, counting down.
AGGTCTTCGTTCAGTGGCCTGACAATCTGGCTGGCTCCGGCACCGTGTTCTTCGGTGACGGCTTGAGAGTTTCGCACGATGGCCACCGGGTAATTCGCAGCTTTTCCCTTGACTAGGTCTGCAGCTGCGGCCAACTCATCAGCGGTTGCGACCACAGTTTGTTCCAGGGTTCGCCCTTGGCTATCTGTTCTTCCTCGGTGATCGTCCAACGTGACAACGCCGGCGGCACCAACTGCCGCGTCAGTTAATCCCTGGCGCCACGGTCGTCCGAAAGTATCTGAGATCACGATGCCGATGCGGATGTTGAAACGCTTTTGTAGCGCTTCGCGAAGCAGGCGGGCACTGTGATCAGGGTCAATGGGAAGTAGGACGATGGTTCCCTGTGCAGTGTTGCTTGCATCAATGCCCGCTGTTGCCATCACAAATCCGTGACGAGTTCGAACGATGCGAGTTTGATCCCGCTGGGCTATCTCACCAAAGGATTCCTCATCGAGTGCTTGATCACGCTTCGACAAACTACGAATTCTTCCTTCGGCCTTACTGACAATCTTGCTCGTCACCACCAGAACATCCCCGTCAAGTAAACCCATGGTTGATTGCGCTAGTGCATCGCCGATGATCACCGCTAGATCATCACCGGTGGTGATCTCACCGATTCCATCAAGGGCAAATATCTCTAACGGCTTCATCGGATGCCTTCGGCCAGCGCGAGTGCTTCGCGTGCGATTTCCGCGGTGGCATCGACATCACTCATCCACAGTGGCACCGCTTTGGCACGGATACCGAAAGATTCAAGGTCTTGAACCTGGTCAGCATCAACATCATCAACAAGCCAGCCAGACAGGACGCCGCCATCTGCCTTAGCTCCTAGGTGCTTGGCCACTGCGCCGGCTTGAGTTTGCACTCCGATCGCAGCCAAGCAGGCATCGGCAAAGCCACGCACCGGTGATCCGCCAATGATTGGACTCACCCCAATGACAGTTTTGGCTTGCAGGGCTTCCTTAATTCCTGGGACGGCCAAGATGGGGGAGATACTGACAACCGGGTTCGACGGCGCGAGCAGAACCAGATCACATTCCTGGATAGCTTCAATTGCTCCCGGTGCTGGTTGTGCTTGATCAGCACCGACGTTGGCAAAACCTAGAGCCGGAATGCCGGCCCGATGTTCGAGCCACCACTGTTGGAAGTGCAAGGCCACCTTCTCACCATCTTGTTCAATAAAAACGTGCGTTTCTACTCGCTCATCAGACATGGGTAAAAGGCTGATCCCAATGTCCCAGCGTTTGCAAAGAGCTGCCGTGACGTCGGTGAGGCTATAACCGGCATCGAGCATACGAGTGCGAATCAAGTGGGTGGCGAGATCTTTATCCCCAAGGCCAAACCAATCAGGGCCTGCGCCGTATGCACTCAGTTCGGCTTGCGTCGTGAACGTTTCGCCTTCACGACCCCATCCACGATCTTGATCAATACCTTGCCCGAGGGTGTACATCACGGTGTCTAAGTCAGGACAAATCCGCAGCCCATGCAACGTGATGTCATCACCGGTATTAGCGATCGCGGTGATGTGAGAAATCTGTGGTGCGCTCTGGCCTGGCCGCGCCTGTAGGGCTTTGAGCCCTCGCAAGAATCGTGCTCCACCCACTCCACCGGTGAGAACTACAACGCGCATCTGCTCATCTTCGCACCGGCAGTGGCTTGCTTGCCGATCGGATGTCCCAAACCCAGCCGGCACCTTAGGGTGGAGCCATGTCAACGACCCCTCGACCACTTGCACGATCGCTTCAACGTGCACATGAGGGCAAGTCCTTGACGGTGGCCGAGGCCAGCGAATTACTTCGCGCTCGAGGATCTGACCTTGACTTTCTCTTGGACATTGCCAGCCGAATTCGTGATGCAGGGCTGCAAAGCGCGGGACGGCCTGGCGTAGTGACGTATTCGAAGAAGGTTTTCATTCCGCTCACGCGGCTATGCCGGGATCGCTGTCATTACTGCACGTTCGCAACCTCTCCTGCGGTGCTTCGCGCCGAAGGTCATGGCATGTTCATGGAGCCTGATGAAGTTCTAGAAGTTGCCCGCCAAGGCGCTGCGTTGGGCTGTCACGAAGCGCTGTTCACATTGGGCGATCGTCCTGAAGAACGTTGGCCAGCAGCTAGGCAATGGCTCAACGAGCGCGGTTATGACGACACCTTGTCCTATGTACGCGCGATGGCGATTTTGGTTTTGGAAGAAACGGGCCTGCTTCCCCACCTCAATCCCGGAGTAATGTCCTGGCAGGAGTTACAACGACTCAAGCCCGTCGCGCCCAGTATGGGAATGATGCTGGAACAAAGTGCTACCCGGTTGTGGTCTGAGCCCGGTTCAGTTCACTTCGGTTCACCAGATAAAGACCCCGCGCTGCGAATGAGGGTCTTAGACGATGCCGGGCGTTTGAGCATCCCCTTCACAACTGGGGTGCTGGTTGGCATCGGTGAAAGTGATGTGGAGCTCGCCCAGTCGCTTTTTGATATTCGATCGAGTGCTCGCGAATTTGGCCACATTCAAGAAGTTATCGTGCAAAATTTCCGAGCCAAGCCAGACACCGCGATGCGTCATGCCTTGGACCTGCCTGAGGATGATTATGTGGCGGCTTTAGCAGTAGCGCGGATCATCTTTGGTCCGAAAATGCGACTGCAAGCTCCACCAAATTTGTCCTCTGCCTCGGCGCTGGCACGTCTGCTTGCTGCCGGAGTTGACGACTGGGGTGGGGTCTCACCGCTAACTCCTGATCATGTTAATCCGGAACGACCTTGGCCAGAACTAGATGACCTTCGAGCATTGACTGAGCAAGCAGGTTTTTCGCTGGCGCAGCGGCTCACAGTTCATCCTGAATACATCGCGCGCGGTGCGCCGTGGGTGGATTCACGATTGAGCTCGCATATTCAAGCTCTTGCTCATCCCGTGACGGCTTTGGCGAACCCATTAGCCATGCCACAGGCCATGGCCTGGCAGGAAGTTGCCGGTTACGAAGTCTTAGATGTTGGTGGCCGCACCGACTTAGCCAGCTCCATTGACACCATCGGACGACTAGGAGAGCAACGCGGCGATGTTGACCTCGTGTATGGAAATTGGGATTCCATCGCAGAGCGCGTACTTGCGCCAACAGTGCGAGCAACCTCCGATGTTCATCAGGCGCTTGCGTTAGCGATGGACAAGCCCGCTGCCTTGGCGGAGGAAAAGAATCATGACCTAGCTGTTGCCTTGATGTGTGCTGAAGGCGATGTGCTCGAACAGCTGTGTCAACTCGCTGACGCGGTGCGAGCAGATACGGTCGGCGATGACGTCACCTACATCGTTAATCGAAATATCAATTTCACAAATGTGTGTTACACCGGTTGTCGCTTCTGTGCCTTTGCTCAACGCCGCGATGACGTGGACGCATTTACCTTGTCCCTCGAGCAAGTTGCGCAACGCGCGCAGGAGGCCTGGCTGGCCGGTGCCACTGAGGTCTGTATGCAGGGCGGGATACACCCCGACTTACCGGGAACGGCCTATTTTGATCTGGCTGCGGCCGTCAAGCAGGCGGTGCCGCAAATGCATCTGCATGCGTTCTCGCCGATGGAAGTGATCAATGGCGCATCCCGTAGTGGCATGAGTGTGCGTGAATGGTTGCTGGCGGCTCAAGAAGCTGGTTTGGACACGATCCCCGGTACCGCTGCCGAAATCTTGGATGACGATGTTCGCTGGGTGCTAACCCGAGGCAAGTTGCCAACGTCGGCCTGGATTGACGTCATTGCGACTGCACATTCGTTGGGCATTAAATCTAGTTCAACGATGATGTATGGACATGTTGACCAGCCCCATCATTGGGTTTCGCATATTCGCTTACTTGCTCAACTACAAGATCAAAGCGGTGGTTTTACAGAATTTGTGCCCCTGCCATTCGTGCATCAGCAATCGCCGGTGTACCTAGCTGGCATCGCACGTCCTGGTCCTTCATGGCGGGATAACCGAGCAGTACACGCGATGGCTCGATTGATGTTGCATGGTCGCATTGATCACATCCAAGCGTCCTGGGTCAAGGTCGGTGATGATCGTGTTCAAGAACTCCTCCGCGGGGGAGTCGATGATCTTGGTGGGACCTTGATGGAGGAAACGATTTCTCGGATGGCCGGCAGCGATCATGGATCGCGACGAGACATTTCGGACTTAGTTGCATTGGCACATCGTGCTGGGCGACCTGCTCGACAACGCACAACCACCTATGACCGGGTGGCAGTTTCGCCTTTGGTGTAAAGGTTTCAGCGTGAATCTGTGCCCGCAGGAAAGTTATCCACAGGGTATTTGTGCCTGTACAAGAAATTCTTTTTCCCATACCTCTTGACGAGCGGGTATTACAAGCGTGTAATTTGCATACGTCGTCCATGCGTGCATGAGCCAAACAGGGCCAGCGCGTTTGACCACTGAGGTCGGACGAGGGTCGAGGAGGATCTTCCGTGAGCGAGAACTACCCGCTTCAGCATGGAGAAGATAACGAGCCTGGATGGCAGGAACGCGCACTGTGTGCACAGACGGATCCCGAAGCATTCTTTCCTGAAAAGGGTGGATCCACTCGCGACGCCAAAAAAGTTTGCCTTGTCTGCGAAGTTCGCCAAGATTGCCTGGAGTACGCGCTCGAGCATGATGAGCGTTTTGGCATCTGGGGCGGCCTGTCCGAACGTGAGCGTCGCCGGCTGCGTAAGCAAGCTGTCTAATCAGTCCATACTGAATTCGCCCAATCGCTAGGCTACAAATCCGACAACGAGCAGTCGGTGCTTCCCACTTATGACTGATGACCAAAACTCTCCTGTTAACCCGACTGAAGAATCAGCGGGTCAGTTAAGCGATTCACCGCCCGGTGCGGAGTCTTTTTTTGATGATCCCAACATTGGAATTCCCGCCACCTTGCAAGGCACGATTACGCCGGCCAACCGGAGCGAGCCAGCCGAGTCTGAGGAAGAGTTGGCGCAAGCCTTTTTCGCTGATGAGGATGTAGAACCCCAAGAGGTCAACCCGCACCTAGACCAAAGCGTGAATGCGGTGGTTGTGGCCCATGACGGGATGGCTTGGCTGCCGATCGTGATTGCTGCTTTGCGGGCCCAAGAGCGAAGTGTGCAAAACATCGTTGTGGTCGATACCGGTTCAAAGGATGCTTCAACCGATTTCCTCCTGCGCGAGTTCCCACCTGAATCAATCGTCACGATGCCACGGACAACCTCCTTCGCTGATGCTCTTGCTGCCGGCGTCCAACGTGTTGGCATCAGCGATTGGCTCTGGGTCCTGCATGACGACAGCGCGCCCAAGACCGACGCGCTGCTTCATTTACTCGATGCTGCTAATCGATCTGATGCAGCAGTGGTGGGTCCGAAGGTTTTGGGTTGGAATGATCGTGGCCACTTACTAGAAATCGGCGTCTCAATCGGCCTTGGTGGTCGTCGTGAAACAGGGCTTGAGCGTGGTGAGCGTGACCAGGGTCAACACGATCGCGACCACGATGTTCTCGCGGTTGGCTCAGCGGGGATGCTGGTGCGCAGAACCGTCTGGGACGAGTTGAATGGTTTCGATCCCTTCCTTCCCATGTTTCGTGACGACGTGGATTTTGGATGGCGGGCCAATTCGGCTGGATATCGAGTAACCATTGCCCCTAATGCGGTGCTCCACCATGCCGAAGCCGCCACCCACCGCCGCCGCAGTGCCGATATCGTGGCCCAACATCCCAAGCGAGCCGATCGCCTCAATGGAATGCGCGTTGTTTTGCTGAACTGCGCTAACTGGCAGTTTCCGATCCTTCTGGTCACTTTGATTGTTGGATCGCTCTTTCGCTCCCTTGGATTCTTACTCGGTAAAGCTGTCGTGGCCGCCCGTGACGAACTCATCGCCGTTGAGCAGTTGCTGGTCCACTTCCCGTCCCTTCGTCAGGCACGTGCTGCTCGGATGCAACAACGAAAGGTTTCGCACAAGGAGATCTCTGTCCTTCTTGCTCCGGCCGGAGCGCAAGTGCGTCAAGCACTGGACACCGTGGCTGGCGTGATTGCTAGCAGTGGGGTGGAGCCAGCGCGCCTAGGTGGCGCACCAATAGAGACTGGCCCGGGGCAAGACGACGCGATGGAAGGTTTAGTTGACACCGGTACATCGTTAGTTGGTCGTTTGATACGACGTCGCGGCGTGTGGACCACGTTGTCCATGTTCGCCTTAGCTTTATTGGCAGGCCGCCACCTTTATGGGGCAGGTCGCTTACAAGGTGGCGCATTGTTGCCAGCCCCCGGTGGTGCTAGCCAATGGTGGGCGGCCTTTGCAGCTTCATGGCATCCGGTTTCAGTAGGTTCGTCCTTGCCGGCTCCACCGAGTTTGGTTCTGATGGCCACGGCTGCGATGGGTTTCTTGGGAAGTGCATCAGCAGTGGTTGATGCCATCGTCATCTTGGCCGTACCTGCGGCCTATGTCTCAGCTTTTTGGGCAACTCGCGGAATTATTCGCTCGCCTGGATTGCGAATTTGGGCGGCCGCAACGTATGGCCTCCTTCCCGCAGTGACCATCGCGATGTCACAGGGTCGAATAGGAACATTGATTCTTGCGATGCTTTTGCCGCCCTTGGTTCGAGCGTGCCTGCATGCAGTGGGATTGGGATTTAGTCCGCCGGGTTCGCGCGCGGCTTGGGGAGCAGGGTTGTTGCTGGCCATAGTTGGAGCTTTCGTTCCGCTCACCTGGTTGGTCGCAGTTGTTCTCTTTCTCGTGGGTGCCTTTACCGTGCTGCGTGCCCGCGATGTTCGCCAGCAACTGGTGATCATGGCTGTGGTTCCCTTGGTTTTATGGATTCCTTGGTCCTTTGAATTACTTGCGCATCCGCAAAACTTCTTCCTAGAAGCTGGAGCGCCGGCTCCTGGGTTGGCCGATGCCGCCCTGCCAGTGTGGTCGTTCCTCGGATTTAATCCCGGTGGCCTTGGTGCCCCTTGGTGGGTCATCACGATCGGTGTTCTACCGGCAGCTGTGATCGCCTTATCGCGTCGGACTGCTCGCATCACCTTGTTAAGGCTGTGGAGTATTGGCGGCGGTTTGTTGGTGGCGGCTCTGGTTGTTTCCTGGTTGACGATTCATCCCATTAATTCTTTGCCGGTGGCTGCCTGGCCGGGGCCCTTGATGGTGATGGCAGCTGCTGCATTGCTAACGGCGGCTGCGATTGGCAACGAAGGTTCTTTCCGACGCATCTCTGCGACGCGATTCTCAGTACGCCAAGTGCTAGCCGCTGGATTAGCGTTGTTGGCGATCGCCGCACCCGTTGCATCTGCTGTGGTGTGGCTGCATCGTGGCGTGGAAAATCCCGTTGCCAAAGTCAACGGCACCTCACTTCCGGCCTTTGTCGCATTGCAGTCTCAAAGTTCGGCCAAACCTCGCACCTTGGTGTTACAAGCCGATGCGCAGTCGGTGGCCTACGCACTTGTCCGAGGTTCTGGTCCCCAACTGGGCGATGCTGAGGTTGCGCCACGATCAAGCAAGGTTGGCGGTCTCGATGCCGTCGTCAGCGACCTTGCAGCTGGTCGCGGTGGCGTGGAAATTCAACGATTAGCCAACTACGCGGTGCGTTTTGTGTTGGTTAATGCGCCAGTTCCACCACAGCTTGCGCAACAACTTGATGCAGCGCCAGGTCTGACTCGCGTTGGAGCGCCAAATGGAGGCGCCCTTTGGCAGGTGAACGCGATCAGTGCTCGGGCCCGATTCGTTCCTCGAGTTGGCGGCCCTTCGGTGTTGCCGGCCAATGAGATCACGGCTGATGGACCAGTGCCGGCTAAGTGGCCCGGTGGTGTGATCGTTCTTGCGGAGAGCGCTGATGCTGGTTGGAAAGCAACGGTGAACAACTCTGCCTTGAAAACAGTGACGATCAATGGTTGGGCACAAGGCTTTGTTCTGCCCGCGAAGTCACAGGGCGCGATCCACATCCGCTACGTTGCACCAGCTCGTGGCGGATGGTTAGTCGTCGCAGCCATTGCCACCATTGTCGTGATCGTTCTGGCCTTGCCAGCTCGTCGTTTCACCGATGAAGGGCAGGACGCATGACCTTCCAATCATTGGTGGACACCGTTCGAGACATTTTTAGGACGGCCAGTCCACAGCGATCGATGGCAACTGTGGTTTGTTCAATCATGGTTGCCTTAATCGTTGGCGCGATCGTTTCACCAAGCTCACAACGCCTGGCACCGCCAAGGCCGGTTTCAGCCCCCGTGGTGACAACCACGTTTGTGTGTCCAGATTTTCGAGGTGCCGCACGCGTATCTCGAACCACCATCGTGGCCACGGTCCCGGCCGGACTAGTTGATGTCACCACCAAAGCTGGTAAGGCTCCGCTGTCGTTGTTAACCAAGAAGGGCAAGGCACCAGTGCTTGGAGCGGTCTTGGCACCGGGCGGCGCGTCCATTGTTACCTCAGCTAGATCTGCAGTTGGACCTGTCGTGGGCAAGGGCAGTGGCCGACTTGCTCCTGGTTTTTCTGCCGGGCAGTTGACTGTGCAGTTCTCGGGGATTGATCGTGGACTCTCAGGTGTTGATTGTGCCGACGTTGCCTCTGAGCAGTGGTTTGTCGGTGGCGGCGCTGCCAGTGGTCAAAGGACGTCATTGATTTTGGTTAACCCTGAGGCCACGGCTGCTACTGCTGACGTGGAATTCTTCGGCAATAGTGGACGACTAGAGGCACCAGGAGGAGCCGGCATCGTCATTCGCTCCCGCAGTACTCGCATCATCGCTCTTGATGGTCTTGTTCCAGGTGAAGGAATCCTCGCCATCCATGTCAAAGCATCCGTGGGTCGCTTGGCTATGGCGGTACGCACGACCGATCGATCCGGAGCTGTTCCGCTAGGAAGTGACTACATCCCACCGGGGGCTGCACCGGCAAATCGGTTGGTCATACCTGCGCTCCCCAAAGGTTCGGGTGATCGCTCCTTGCTTGTGGTGGCTCCTGGATTCGATGATGCGGATGTGCGTTTGAAGGTCATTGGACGAAGTGGGACCTTCGCGCCAAGCGGGGCTGATCGATTCACAGTGTCAGCCGGTTCGGTGAAGAAGATTGACCTGTCGCGCATTTTGGAAAGTGAGAATTCAGCACTACTGATCGAATCCGATGTGCCCATTACTGCTGGCGCGCGGGTTCGTTTTAGAGCAAAGGGTCGTGGACAAAAAGCTGAGTACGCGTGGTCCTCGGCTGTTGCACCGATTGATACCACTGCGGTCGAGCCTTCATCGCGGGTTGGCGATGGATTCGCCGCTTACCTTTTGTTGTCCTGTCCGCAAGGAACTGGTCGAGTGCAGGTCCTTACCGGTCCACCCGGTCGCAAACCCAAGACCACCACGTTGACCTTGGCGCCAGGTATTACCTACACCGTGGCCTTAGGTGGCCGTGGTGATCGAGGCCAGGTGGTCACGGTGGTTACCCCGCTTGAGGGTTCGGCACCGATTTATGCCGGCCGAGTCCAAACGCGTAAGTCGCCCGACGGTGTGTTGCTGACCATCTCGCCCCTGCGCGATGCGCGGATCAGCGTCCAGATCCCACATGCTCTGCCGGACCTCTCGGCGGCGATTCCAAGCGCCTTTTAGTGCGACACGCCTACCGCTCAATGCGTCGGATACACGTTTGACGCACGCCGGAAAGGTAGCGTCACGGACGTGACTTCCCTACGTAGTTGCACCCGATCTGTGTGCAATCGACCCGCCGTTGCAACGCTGACCTACGTCTATGCCGACTGCACGGCTGTAGTCGGACCTCTTGCTGCTTACGCAGAACCGCACTCTTATGACCTGTGCGATCTTCATGCAGCGCGACTGACTGCTCCACGTGGTTGGGAATTGGTGGCCCTTGAGTTTGACGCTGCAGATCTAGCTCCTAGCAGCGATGATCTTGAAGCCTTGGCAAATGCAGTTCGCGAAGCCGCGCGCCCGGTTGCTGCGGCTGCTGCCGGTGGTTCAGGACCAGAACTTATTGAGGTTGGTCGTCGTGGTCACCTGAGAGTTTTGCGAGACTACTCACCCGAGTAAGTTGTTGAATTCTTCTGCAGGCTTGTAAGGATCTGTTTCAAGCCTGGTACATGATCCAGGCCATCGTCTAAAACTGTGATCGGTAGGCTGAAACCGTGGGCAATCTTGACGCCATCGTGAAGGCGTATGACATCCGAGGCGTGGTTCCGGATCAATGGGATGCTCCGCAGGCACGCGCGCTTGGCGCTGCTTTTGCACTTGTCCTTGAGAGCGAGCGCTCAAACAATTCCCGCCGCGCAGTAGTTCTGGGGCGAGATATGCGCCCATCCTCACAATGGCTGGGCGATGCCTTTGCCGAAGGGGCATGTTCGCAGGGCTGGGACGTCATCGACATCGGCTTGGCCTCAACCGATGGCCTGTACTTCGCCAGTGGGTCCATGGACTTGCCAGGAGCGATGTTTACGGCCAGCCATAACCCTCAGGAGTACAACGGCATCAAACTATGTCGTGCAGGTGCGGCACCAGTGGGCCAAGACAGCGGGCTTGCGCACATAAAGGCCATCGCTGAAGGAGAACTTCCCAGCAGTGAGCTTTCACTGGGCTCGGTCAGCGTGATTGATGTCTTGTCGGATTACTCGGCATACCTGACAGGCCTTGTTCCCATTTCTGCAGGTCGCCCCTTGAAGGTTGTTGTTGATGCTGGCAATGGAATGGCTGGCTTGACCGTTCCCGCTGTCCTTCATGTGCCCAACCTTGACCTTGTCGAAATGTTCTTTGATTTGGACGGCACCTTCCCAAATCATGAAGCTAACCCGATCGAACCGGAAAATCTAGTGGACCTTCAGGCCATGGTGATCGCGCAAGGAGCCGATGTCGGCCTTGCGTTTGATGGGGATGCGGATCGATGTTTTGTTGTTGATGAAAAGGGCCAGGCTGTTTCCCCAAGCGCCATTACTGCTCTCATCGCCGATCGAGAACTTGCTCGTTCTCCCGGTAGCACTGTCATTCATAACTTGATTACGTCCTGGACGGTGCCAGAGGTGGTGCGCGAAGCTGGCGGTGAGCCAGTTCGAACTCGGGTGGGCCATTCATTTATCAAGGCTGAGATGGCCCGAACCGGGGCTGTCTTTGGCGGGGAACACTCAGGCCACTTCTACTTCAGAGATTTTTGGCGTGCTGACTCTGGAATGTTGGCAGCCTTGCATGTTCTATCGGCGCTGGGCCAATCCGCGCCCTCAGTGACCCTGTCATCCTTGCTCACCCAATATGACCGCTATCGCCAGTCGGGGGAAATCAATACCAAAGTCCCTGATCCGGTGGCGGTGATAGCCAGAGTGCGCTCGATGTACCAAGATTCTAAGGTAAGTGTTGATGAACTCGATGGGCTCACTGTTGCCGGAAGCGATTGGTGGTTCAACTTGCGACCGTCGAACACTGAGCCATTGCTTCGACTCAATGTTGAGGCGAGGTCGGGCGAACTTATGGCAACAGTTCGAGATGAGATTCTTAACGCGGTTCGGGAAGGTAACTAATGCAGATTGACCCTTCGCTGTTTGATGTCTTAGCGTGCCCTGCTTGTCATGCAGCGTTTAATACGCCCGCAGGTGATGCAACGTCGTTAGTGTGCAGTTCTTGCTCTGCATCATTTCCCATAGTCGATGGCATTCCGGTTTTACTCAATGATCAAGCCCAGGAGCGGTCATAGCGTGGAATTCAAAGACGCCCTCTTAGATGATCCAGCAGCGTTGGCTGCCGGTGATCCCCAGTCGATGCTTGAGGCCATCGCTAGCAGTGGCGCGCAAGTTCGGCGCGGGTTGCTGTGGGGGGTTGATAACCAGGAACTGTTGTCAGCCATTGAACGCGAAGGTCGACCGCGGGCAGTGATCATTTGTGGGATGGGTGGCTCTGCAGTCGCCGGTGACGTGGTCTGTGCCTTGGCGTCTGGATTTGCCCCTGTGCCGGTATCAACTTTTCGCGGCTATGGCCTGCCCGCGTGGGTTGGCCCACTTGATGTGGTCATCACCATTTCGTGTTCTGGCGAGACTGAAGAGACTTTGCTTGCCTTTGACGAAGCTAATCGGCGGGGTGCCAGAGTCATCGCGGTGGGTTCGGATGGTTCCTCACTAGCAAAACGGGCCACTCAAGCTTCGGCTGTCTTTGTTGCCGTGGATCCTGGCGGGCGCGCACCTCGGGCAAATCTTTGGGCACTGACTGTCCCGTTGATCTTGATCGCAAAGGCCTTAAAGGTCGTCAACGTCACGACAGCACAACTCGAACAAGCCGCTGATGTGCTCGATCAAGAATGTGTCACGAGCGGACCGAGTGCACTATTCGATGAAAATCCAGCAAAGAATTTCGCCTACTTCCTTGCCGGTACGCTGCCCCTGGTGTGGGGAACATCAGCATTAACCGGAGTAGCCGCATCGCGTTGCGCAGCGCAACTTGCTGAAAATGCGGATTACCCCTGTATCCACGGTGAACTTTCTGAGCCCAATCACAATCAAGTGGTAATGCTTGACGGGCCATTTGCAGCTATGTCAAATGACGCTGACCTTTTTGCTGATCCCAGCGATGGAGGTCCATCAAACGTGAAACTTTCGCTAGTTCTGCTACGTGATGTGATTGAGAACCCGCAAATTACCAAGCGTGCTAAGGCCTGCGTTGATTTGGCAACAGAACGCGGTGTGTTTGTTCATGAGATTTCGCTCGCCGATGGAACACGCAGTGATTCATTTATAGCTTTTGCTCAGGTTGTCGTTCGGCTCGATTTTGCAACGACCTATCTGGCCTTGGGCTTGGGGATTAACCCAAGTGACATCGCCCCCATTACGTCATTGAAGGATCGCATCGCGCCGTGACCACTGCTGAGTACGCATGAGTTCGCAGGGTGGCACGAAGGCTGTTTTGGCCGCGCTTACAGCTAATGCTGCGATTGCAGTTGCCAAATTTGCAGCTGCAGCCGTTACCGGATCGGCTTCGATGGCATCCGAAGGCGTGCACTCGCTGGCTGATTCAGGCAATCAAGTTCTTCTCCTCGTCGGCGGCAAACGAGCTCAACGTGAACCAACACCGGCACACCCGTTTGGTTACGGGCGCTCCCGGTATGTGTACGCATTTATTGTGGCCATTGTTTTGTTTAGCATCGGTGGGCTCTATGCAGCTTACGAAGGTTGGCATAAATTCACTGACCCTAAGACGCTTGAATCACCGCAGTGGGCGATCGGGGTATTGATCTTTGCCCTTGTTGCCGAATCCTTTTCGTTGCGTACCGCAGTCAATGAGTCGAATAAATTGCGGCACGGAATTTCATGGTGGCGTTTCGTGCGAACAAGCAAAAGCCCAGAGCTGCCCGTTGTTCTCTTAGAAGATGTAGGCGCGCTTTTAGGTTTGATCTTTGCTCTTGCAGGAGTAAGTGCTGCAACAATTACTGGCGATGCACGCTTTGATGGCGTCGGCTCTATGTGCATCGGCGTGCTCTTAGTGGTGATTGCGATATTTCTCGCCATTGAGATGAGCAGCCTTTTGCTGGGTGAGGCGGCCCTGCCGCAATACCAGCGTGCTATCGAACAGGCGTTGGTTGAGTCGGCCGTTATCGGTCGCGTGATCCATCTGCGCACCTTGCACCTAGGGCCCGACGAGTTGCTCGTGGCCGCCAAAATTGCCGTCGTTGAGCCAGTCACGGCGGGCGCGATTGCTGAGGCTATTGATGCTGCTGAGGCGCGAATTCGCGCAGTAGTGCCCCTAACCTGCGTGATTTACCTAGAGCCTGACCTTGATCGGGGCGTTGTTTCCTGAGGTGACCTAGAACACCCGCGAGAATGCGGACACTCGGGCCGCTGCCCCTGCGCCAATCTAGAGTTGCTGAAAGAATAGTTTTAGTTCCGCACACTTGTTAGACCCAATTGCTACCGAGGAGATTTCCATGAGCACTGCGCCCGATTTTAAGGTCGCTGATCTTTCACTCGCCGACTTCGGACGCAACGAGATTCGGCTCGCAGAGCACGAGATGCCTGGCCTTATGGCGATGCGCGCTGAGTTCGGAGCCTCGAAGCCGTTGACCGGTGCTCGGATCATGGGTTCACTGCACATGACTGTGCAAACAGCTGTATTGATTGAAACCTTGGTTGAATTGGGCGCTGACGTGCGTTGGGTCTCGTGCAACATCTTCTCAACGCAAGACCACGCGGCCGCAGCCATTGTCGTGGGAAACGGCACAGTCGATGCACCCGCTGGCGTACCGGTGTACGCCTGGAAGGGCGAAAGCCTTGAAGAATATTGGTGGTGCACCGATCAGGCGTTGCGTTGGCCTGACGGCGCTGGCCCGAACATGATTCTTGACGATGGCGGCGACGCAACACTGTTAGTCCATAAGGGCAAGGAGTACGAGCAAGCCGGATTTGTACCTGAGGCCGGGCCAGACGACAGTGAAGAGTTCGCGGTTATTTTGCAGCTTCTCAAGCAGACTATTGCCGCTGAACCCACCCGTTGGACCAACGTTGCCGCGGGAATCAAGGGTGTAACCGAGGAGACAACCACAGGCGTACTTCGTCTCTATGAGATGTTCCGTGATGGCAAGTTGCAATTCCCGGCCATTAACGTCAATGACTCAGTAACCAAGAGCAAGTTTGACAACAAGTACGGCTGCCGCCACTCGTTGATTGATGGAATCAATCGAGCCACCGATGTACTTATCGGCGGCAAGGTTGCTTTGGTTGCAGGCTACGGCGACGTGGGCAAGGGGTGCGCTGAGTCACTTCGTGGTCAAGGGGCTCGAGTCATCGTTACTGAGGTTGACCCCATCTGCGCCCTCCAGGCAGCTATGGATGGATATCAAGTTGCCCGGCTTGAAGATGTCATTGGACAAGTTGACATTTTCATTACGGCCACCGGTTGCTATGACGTGATTACAGCCGATCACATGGGACAAATGAAGCATCAAGCCATCGTGGGCAACATCGGCCACTTTGACAATGAAATTGACATGGCGGGATTGTTCGCGCTGACAGATGTTAAGCGCGTGACCATCAAGCCGCAGGTGGATGAGTTCACCTTCCCCGACGGTCACTCGATCATCATCTTGTCTGAGGGACGCCTCTTGAACTTGGGTAATGCCACCGGGCACCCATCCTTTGTGATGTCCAACTCGTTTACCAACCAGGTGCTAGCCCAAATTGAGCTCTTCGTTCGAACTGAGCAGTATCCAATTGGTGTGTACACCTTGCCTAAGCACTTGGACGAAAAGGTTGCTCGTCTGCACCTTGATGCATTGGGTGTTGGACTGACCGAACTCAATAAGAAGCAGGCGGAGTACCTTGGCGTTCACATTGAGGGTCCCTACAAGTCGGATCAATACCGCTACTAACCGTGGAACATCGCAGCTCCTCTACTGCAGCGCGAGCAAGTTCGCCGAAGTCACTAGTACTGGCCGCTGGGCTTGGCGTGGTTGGCGCCATTGTCGCTTCAGTTTTTCTTGGTTTTATTTCCCATGCTCAGACCCTGATCTGGCATGACCTCCCGGGGGTGCTTGGTTTAGATCAGGCACCAGGGTGGCTGGTTGTGCTGGCCCCACTTGTGGGCGTGGCCATGGTTGCCTTGGCGTGGCGATTGCCTGGAGCCACAGGCGCTGGTCCGCTCGAGGGATTCCACTTCGACATTGGACCAAAAGTTGTTGCCTCCGTGCTCCTGGCAGCTGTTGGCACCATTGTTTTTGGCCTGTCGTTAGGGCCAGAGGCACCCTTGATTGCGTGTGGAACGGCGGTCGGGGCTTTGCTGACCCGTAAAGCCCCATTAAGTAATCAGCAGTTTGCGATGGCCCTAGCCGGAGTTGCAGCAATTGGTGCAATTTTTGGAAACCCTTTTGTCACCGCCTTTGTTCTTTTGGAATTTGCGGCCCTCGGCGCTATGCCCACACTGATTTTGATCCCTGCCTTCGTCGCACTTGCCGCAGGCTATTTGGTCCAAATTGGCATTGGTCCGTGGACGGGTCTAGGCACTCACAGCCTTTCGGTTCAAGGTCTGGCCAGTTACCCCAACGTTCGTCTCGCTGATCTAGT
>CAIXNN010000056.1 GCA_903920865.1 uncultured Actinomycetes bacterium | reverse complement strand
GTGCCGGCCACTTTGGTGGATCAACCAAGATACTCATCAAGTCCAGTGTGGTACACCGGAGCGATTTAGGCAAAAAGTAAGGGACCGACCACGGCGTGGTCGATCCCTTACCGATGTTTGAGTGGGACTAGAAGCCCATTCCGCCCATTTCATCTCCACCAGGTGCGGCAGCAGATGCTTTTTCAGGACGCTCAGCAACAACTGCTTCAGTGGTGAGGAACAAGGAGGCAATCGATGCCGCATTCAGCAGAGCCGAGCGCGTGACCTTAGCTGGGTCAATAATTCCTGCCTTGATCATGTCCACATACTCGCCAGTGGAAGCATCCAAGCCCTGACCGGCGGGCAAGTTGCGCACCCGCTCTGCAACAACGCCACCTTCAAGACCGGCATTAATTGCGATCTGCTTCAACGGAGCTTCAACAGCAATCTCAACGATGCGAGCGCCCGTAGCCTCGTCACCTTCCAATGACAGTGAAGCGAAGGCAACCTTGGACGCCTGCAGAAGGGCTACTCCGCCACCGGCGACAATGCCTTCTTCAACGGCAGCCTTGGCGTTGCGCACTGCATCTTCAATGCGGTGCTTGCGCTCCTTGAGTTCAACCTCAGTTGCGGCCCCTGCCTTGATGACTGCAACTCCACCGGCCAGCTTGGCCAAACGCTCTTGCAGCTTCTCACGGTCGTAGTCGCTATCGCTCTTCTCGATCTCTGCGCGAATCTGATTGACCCGACCAGCGATCTGCTCAGCATCGCCGGCACCTTCAACAATGGTCGTCTCATCCTTGGTAACAACAATCTTGCGGGCCTGACCAAGCAATCCCAGATCGGTGGTGTCCAACTTCAGACCAACTTCTTCTGAAATGACCTGACCGCCGGTGAGGATAGCGATGTCTTGCAACATGGCCTTGCGACGGTCACCAAAGCCGGGGGCTTTGACAGAGACCGAGCGGAAGGTGCCGCGGATCTTGTTCACAACCAGGGTTGCAAGCGCTTCACCATCAACATCTTCGGCCAAAATAACCAGCGGCTTGCCGGACTGCATGACCTTTTCCAAGATCGGCAAGATGTCCTTAACGGCACTGATCTTCTGGTTAGCAATCAAGATGTACGCATCTTCAAGAACGGCTTCCATGCGCTCAGCGTCAGTGACGAAGTAGGGCGAGATGTATCCCTTGTCGAATCGCATTCCTTCAGTGAGTTCTAACTCAAGGCCAAAGGTGTTGCTCTCTTCAACGGTGATAACGCCTTCCTTGCCGACCTTGTCCATTGCTTCGGCGATCATCTCACCGATCAGCGGGTCAGCTGCAGAAATGCTGGCCGTGGAAGCGATCTCTTCTTTCGTCTCGACGTCCTTGGCCATATTCAAAAGTTCGGCGCTAACGGCCGCAACAGCCTTGTCGATTCCACGCTTAAGGGCCATCGGGTTTGCACCAGCGGCAACGTTACGCAGGCCTTCGCGAACCAAGGCTTGCGCCAAAACAGTGGCAGTTGTAGTTCCGTCACCGGCGACGTCGTCAGTCTTCTTGGCGACTTCCTTGACCAGCTCAGCACCGATCTTCTCGAAGGGGTCTTCGAGCTCGATGTCCTTAGCGATGGAAACACCGTCGTTGGTGATTGTGGGGGCTCCCCACTTCTTTTCCAACACAACGTTGCGACCACGTGGGCCCAGGGTGACCTTGACTGCATCAGCAAGTTGGTTCATGCCGCGCTCTAGACCGCGGCGGGCCTCTTCGTCAAAGGCAATGATCTTGGACATAAAACAGGTGGTCCTTCCGAGAATTCAACGGATGAGACCGGGGCCAACTCGGCGCCGGCTAGCACTCACAGGGTTCGAGTGCTACCCCAAGTTTGGCACTGGCTGCCTGAGAGTGCAAACCCGGGTCCCCAAGGACTAGAGCCCTTTAGCCGCCCGCGACCGCTGGGATCACTGAAACGGTGGCCCCTGCTGAAACCGGCGTATTCAGACCATCGGTAAAGCGCACATCTTCATCGCCCACGTAAATATTGACGAACCTGCGCAGGGCTCCGTTGTCATCGAGCACTCGAGCTGAAATCCCCGCGTGGTTGGCCTCTAACGCCTTGAGAACATCAGCCAGGCTCGCGCCATCAGCGACTTCAACACTTACCTCAGCGGCACCGTCGGTGTAGGTACGCAAGATTGTGGGAACCCGAACGGTAATACTCATGACAGACCCGCTTCCTTCACTGCTGCTCTGAACTGCTCTAGCGATGCCGGAATTGTGGCAGTAGGCCCAACCACGCCGGAAACCGCATCCAAAGTTTTCAAACCATCACCTGTGTTGAGCACGACCGTATCGGCGTTGGGGTCAATCAAACCCTGAGCTAACAACTTTCGTAAACAGGCCACCGTGACGCCACCGGCAGTTTCGCCGAAAATGCCTTCAGTTTGCGCCAGCAGACGAATACCCTCCACCACTTCATCGTCGGTGACATCTTCGATCGCCCCGCCCGTGCGGTTAGCCACGTCAATGGCGTAGGGGCCATCGGCTGGGTTACCAATAGCTAACGACTTCGCGATGGTGTTCGGCTTTTGTGGCTTGATCACATCAACGCCTGCTTTCCACGCTGTTGCAACCGGCGAACAGCCCGTGGCTTGGGCGCCAAAAATCTTGTAGGGCGAAGCCTGAACAAGACCGAGCTTGATGAACTCGGTAAACGCCTTATCAATCTTGGTCATCAGCGAGCCTGACGCAATGGGCACCACAACTTGGGCCGGCAATCTCCAGCCCAATTGCTCAGCGACTTCATAACCCAAGGTCTTGGACCCTTCGGCGTAGTAGGGACGCAAATTCACATTCACGAATCCCCACTCGTCATCACTGGCAACCTCGGAGCAGACCCGATTTACATCGTCGTAACTGCCCTCAATCTCAATTAAGGTGCCGCCATACACTGCGGTAGTCACTGTCTTGCCATCTTCAAGGTCGTGAGGAATCACCACGCACGATTTCAGACCAGCGCGAGCGGCAGCCGCAGCAACTGCATTGGCTAAGTTGCCGGTCGAGGCACAAGCCACCGTGGTGAATCCCAGGCGTCGGCCATTTTCCAAAGCAACCGCAACCACGCGATCCTTAAACGAGTGAGTCGGATTACCACTGTCGTCCTTGACCCACAGCGCGCGCATGCCCAAGGCCTTTGCCAAGTTGTCTGCCTTGATTAAGTGTGTAAAGCCTGGTTGCAAATTCTTGCCGCCGTTAACATCGGGACCCACTGGCAACAAACCTGCGTAGCGCCACATATTGGAGGGTCCGGCTTGGATGCTCTGCCTGGTCACACCAACAAAGTCATAGGAAATTTCCAAGGGGCCAAAACATTGTTCACAGGCATAACGAGCTTCGAGCGGATATTCAGCGCCACATTCTCGGCAGGTTAAACATCTCGCGGGACCGGCGCTTTCAATGCCAGCGTCGTTGGCTGCGATTGTGGGAGTGCTCACGGGTTGAGGCCTTTCGTCTCATCTTTCCAAATCGCTGATGCGTTTGGACGGACTTGGCACCTGATCCGGCGGCCGCCTACGTGATGTAGGTGTCTTCGGAGTGGTTGCCGGGGCTTCAACGGGCCGTTCCCTCTGCCCCTCGGGATGAGCTATATGAAGTTGTATTACCTGTGGGATTAACCAACCGGTAGTAGTACCTTAGCGCAAGGCCGCTGATCTTTCCCCCTACGGTGCCTCAAGGAGTTCTTGTGGACGCACTGTCCTGGCTTGATTCCCACACCAGCACGGCCTCCGATTGGTCCATGACCGCTCTGCTCAAGGGCAAGGGCAAAACCAAGATCTCGGTCGTTCTTCCAGCTCTGAATGAAGCCGAAACTATCGGGTCCATCATCGCCACAATTCGTAACGAATTAATGCAGGACCAGCCACTGATTGACGAAATCGTGGTCATCGACGGCGCCTCGAGCGATCAGACAGCAGAGGTAGCAACGCGCGCTGGTGCTCGGGTCTTTGCTCACGACTTGATCATCACCGGCCTTGACGCCCTGCCGGGTAAAGGCGAAGCAATGTGGCGCTCACTTTTTTGTACCAGCGGGGAGATCATCGTCTTCCTCGATGCTGACCTTAAGAACTTCACCGCTACCTACGTCACCGGCTTGCTCGGACCTTTGCTGACCGACCCCGGCGTTGATCTGGTCAAGGGATTTTATGAACGTCCCACCTCAATAAGCGATGAGCAGATGGACCAAGGAGGAACTGCTGGTTCAACTGCGGATTCGATCTTTGGAGCCGGTGGTGGTCGGGTCACCGAGTTAGTAGCTCGGCCGCTTTTGAATCTTCATTGGCCAGAATTGAGCGGAGTTATCCAGCCACTGGCCGGGGAATATGCCGCCCGCCGGTCGCTGTTGGAGAAACTTCCATTTCCTACCGGCTACGGCATCGAACTTGCCCTCCTGGTGGACACGGTTTCACTGCGTGGGCTCAGCGCCCTAGCGCAAGTAGATCTCGGCGAGCGCGTTCATCGCCACCAGGACCTGCAGGCACTGGGTCGAATGGCAACTGAAATTTGGCAAGTAGCACTTGATCGGCTTGATCGCGACGGCCGCATCGTGCTCATTGACGAACCCCAGACCACCCTGACGCAATTTACTGCGACCCAGGCCGGACATCAGGCCTATCGCAATGACATGAGCATCGTGCAACGTCCACCAGCTATCTCGCTGGCGCAGTATCGGGACCTACAGCCGATTAATTAGCAACAACGATCGTCAAGACCGACGATGACATTGATCCCAATGACGCACGCAGTTGTTGAGTTCCGCTGAGCTCATCAGAAAGCCGCTGTGCACTTGCTTTAAAACCTGCCGGGTAGAAAATTGTTGTGGCCGTTACTTTTGCTCCACTCCAGTTACCCACCCGTGCAACAGTCCAACCAGCCCGGCGAACTTTTGTCGCATATGTGGCAGCCAGTCCAGGAGTTGATGTGCCATTGAGCACTTCAACTTCACGCTTAGGAGCCGACGTTGGTGTGGCACTGGGTGTGGTTGAAGCACTGGCACTTGGAGATGGCGTAGGGGTAGTCGGGCTTGGGCTTTGTGTTGTTGACGCAGTAGGACTGGGTGAGTTGGTGGCACTAGCCGAGGGCTGCGGGGATGTCGGACTCAATGTTGGCTCACCAATGGGGGTTTTCAGCCCCGCGCCCTGGTCATAGGGATCCGAACAGGAATTGAATGCCACTAGCAGCGCGACAATCGCGGCGATAGCCAGAAGTGCAGGAACTATGACTCGACGGATACTTGTCGGACCGCTTCGCGCCGCCCGCCGACTGCCGGGAAGTTGTTGACCAGAGGATTCAGACATCTGGATTTAACTCAAACTTCAAAACCCAAGCGACGTGCTGAACGTTGACGCTGGCGCTCAGCACGCATCCGTCGCAAACGCTTCACGAGCATCGGGTCATACATCAAAGCTTCAGGACGATCGATAAGTGCATTGAGAACTTGGTAGTAGCGCGTTGACGACATGTCGAAGAGTTCACGAATGGCCTGCTCTTTTGCACCCGAGTATTTCCACCATTGGCGCTCAAAACCCAAAATGCGCTCGTCGCGTTCACTCAACGTCCCCGCGCCTGGAAAGGCATCTGGAGACTGAGCACTAGCCGAGTCCATCACTACTCCCACCGATCAAAAACTTCATGAGGCTGATTGCAACATGCCTGAGCATAGAGGCGCGCTAGGCCAAACAGTGTCTGTACGCGCCGAAATTAGGCCATGGTCTGCAAAATCCCGACGATGTCCTCCCGGCAGGTGCGCGGATTAACTATGGCAAATCGGGCAACTGTCTCTTCACCATGTTTGGTTGGTGTCACAAAGGCATAGTGGGCTTTAAGTAACGCCTGTGACCACTGCTCATAGTCCTGCGGAGTCCACCCAATGCGGCGAAAGACCACCACCGAGAGTTGACGAGGGCGCACCATTTCGACAAAGGGCAAGGACTCAATAACCTCAACGGCCTCACTTGCCACTGTCAACGTCTGCTCGATGGCTTGGGAGTAGGCGGCTGTGCCATTGGCTGCAAGGGAGAACCAAAAGGGCAATCCCCTGGCTCGCCGAGACAGATGCACCGCGTAGTCGCTGGGGTTCCATTCACCGGTGGCTATCGCCTCTAGGTATCCGGCATGTTGAGTATGCGCAGCCCTGCCCAGTTCAGGATCGCGATAGATCAATGCACACGCATCAAAGGGAGCAAACAGCCACTTATGCGGATCAACGATAAAGGAATCGGCGCCCTCAATGCCGTTAAAAAGTTCACGAACACTAGGTGCGGCCAGCGCAGCTAATCCATAGGCGCCATCAACGTGCATCCAGATGTTTGCCTGCTGACAAATAGCAGCAATACCTTCAAGGTCATCAACCACGCCATAGTTTGTCGTCCCACCCGTAGCAAGGACAGCAAAGACATCGTCTTCTTGACGTCCTGACAAGGCAATGTTGAGGTTTTCACCAGTAAGCCGACCCAAATCATCCGAGGGGACGCGCAAAATATCGACATCCATAACGCGAGCGGCATGCTCAATTGATGAATGTGCATCCGCGCTGCAGGCAAGCACCCAACGCTGGGGTCTAGAACCTCGTCGAGCGGCAGCATCATGGCGCGCTGCAACAAGGGCTGAGAGATTCCCCAACGTTCCACCTTGGACAAAAACTCCACCGGCATTATCGGGGAAGCCGGCCAAGTCTGCTAACCATCGCAATGCTTGGTTTTCGGCGAACACGGCCCCCGACCCTTCGAGCCACGATCCACCATAAACCGACGATGCTCCCACCACTAAGTCAAACAACGTTGACTCTTCAGTAGGCGCAGCCGGTATGAATGAAAGATTGCGTGGGTGATCTACCGAAATACATGCGCGCGATAGCACCTCATCGAAGAGTTCAAGGGCTCGCTCGCCGCCGATTCCATTGGTGGTAATTGTTTGGCCCACTGCGTCAAACAACTGGTCATAGCTTTGGGGTCCATCAAGGGGGACCGGATCCAATTTCATCCGATCCAATGCGTAGTCCAGGATCTGCTGGGCTAGGACTTCATTTTCTTCGCTGAAACCGTGCATCAATCCAGAGTAGGGCTACCTCAGCTGGGTTGCACCAAAATGGGTGCGGCGAGCAAGGGGCGCGGATTTACTTCGATGGGGCCGACGAGGGGACTTGAACCCCTAACCCCCTGCTTACAAGGCAGGTGCGCTACCAATTGCGCCACGTCGGCTGGCGAACAAGGCCAGCGCAGCCGGCCCGGTTCGGGCAACAGTCTAGGCAACGCGCAGGCGTGCCCAAAAATCGCCTTAACTGGTGACTAAGTCCCCTTTCGCTCAGCTCAGTTCTGACGGCAGATTAGGACTCACGGGAAGCCACCTGAGTTTCCCAGAATGGGGGTTGGTGACATGAGCATTTCAACGATCAGCGGATCGCATGCCCCCACCGATGTACTCGACAGCGCATTGTGTCGTCGGGTTGAGCTCCAAGCCAGCGCTAAGGAATTTGCCCAAGCGCTGGCGGAGCCACATTGGGGGAATGAAGGGGTGTGGCTGGATGCAGTCAATGTTGCGCTGCGCGCTCTACGCCAAGATATTGAAGAGCACATTGCGGTAACGGAGAGCAGCGCTGGGTTACACAAAGAAATAATCACCGCGCAGCCGCGGCTTGCCAATAAGGTTCAGCACCTAGGTGCAGACCATGAAGTTCTGATGGATCGAACTTCATCAATGATCATCATGTCTGATCGGTCATTCAACGCACCGACTGAACAAGGTATTGCGGCGCTGCGCGATGAGGCACATTTAATCATTGAACTGCTTGCTCGCCATAGACAGCGTAGCGCCGATTTGCTCTACGAGGCCTACACCTTTGAAATAGGTGATGGCGACTAGGACAGGCGTCCTCTTCCCCTCTGGCCAAGCGACTTGTGCAAGACACTGCATGGGTCGTTTGGTCTATTACTGACGCTTTCGACTCAGTTCATGAATCATGATGCTCGTCGCCACGCTCGCATTCAAAGACTCAACTTCACGGGCCATCGGAATTGCCACCAGCTGATCGCAGGTTTCAGTAACTAGGCGCGTCAGCCCTTTGCCTTCTGATCCGACCACAATGACGACATCTTGATCTGGGTCTATATCAAGTTCGTCTAGGTTAATGGCGCCATTGACAGCAAGACCGAGAACAAAAAAACCCGCTTCCTTGAAATCTTCCAGCGAACGCGTCAGGTTCTTTGCCCGTGCCACCGGAACTCGCACCGCTGCACCGGCAGATGCCTTCCAGGCGCCAGCTGTCATTCCTGCTGATCGGCGCTCCGGGACCAAAACTCCGACTCCACCAAAGGCTGCCGTTGAACGCACGATGGCACCAAGGTTGCGCGGATCAGTGACACCATCGAGAGCAACCACCAATCCGCCAGTTTCTAGCTCCTGCGCAGCATCAATCAAATCCCCTGGTTGGGCATAGACGTACGGAGGCATTTGAAGAAGCAGGCCCTGGTGTGGTCCCCCATCGGCTAGTCGATCCAATTCGCCGCGTGGAGCTTCAAGTAAGGGCAAGCCACGGCTCGTTGCAATCTTGAGTGCCTCGCGCACCCTTTCATCGCCGTCAATACGTGATGCGACATAAAGGGCTGTCACCGGAACTGCAGCTCGAAGTGCTTCAACAACCGCGTTACGACCGAAAACGATTTCACTGGTGGTCTTGCGAGCGCCGCCACCTGCACCGCGAGTTCCTCGACTGCTCGCACGCTTTTCCGCTGCGCGTTTTTGTCGGGATTTGCTATGACCCTTGCGCTCTGAGGCCTTCGGAGTTGGGCCTTTACCTTCAAGAGCTCGCTTACGTTTGCCACCTGAACCTGTCGTGGGCCCCTTCTTGCTGGTGCGAACCGCGCCACGGCGCTTGCTGTTGCCAGCCATTAGTTTCCCTTGTTCTCAAGGGACCAGCGCGGCCCCTGCGATGTGTCTTCAATAGCAATACCTGCCGCCGCGAGTTGATCGCGAATCAAATCGGCAGCCTGATAATCCTTGCGCTCACGAGCAGCCTTGCGTTGGTCCAGAGCAACCGCGACCAAAGCATCAATGGCCGAGCGCATATCGGAAGAGTTGCCACCGGCAGCGGCCCATGTTGAACTGAAAGGGTCTACGCCCAAAATGGCCAACATAGCTCGAACGCTAGCGGCGGATGATCGAACTTCATCAAGCGAACCAGCAGCTAGGTGCTTGTTGCCCTCAGTAACACATTCATGCACCACAGCCAACGCTGCCGGAATGGAGAGGTCATCATCCATCGCAGCTGTGAACGTCTCGGGTATATCGCCCGGCTCAATGACGCCAACGCGTTCACTGGCTCTGTCTAAGAAGCCTTCAAGTCGCCTAAACCCAGTTCCGGCTTCCTGCATCGCTTCTTCAGAGAATTCGATCATGGATCGGTAGTGGGCAGAAACCAGGTAGTAACGCAATTCAATCGGGCGCACTCGTTGCACAACTTCGCTGACCAGAAGCGAGTTACCTAACGACTTACTCATCTTCTCGCCGGCAGTGGTTACCCAAGCGTTGTGCAACCAATAACGTGCAAAGCCATCGCCGGCAGCCTGGCTCTGAGCAATTTCATTTTCATGGTGCGGAAAAATCAAGTCCAGTCCGCCACCGTGAATATCGAACGTGGCACCAAGGTATTTCTCGGCCATAGCTGAACATTCGATGTGCCACCCAGGTCGTCCCGGACCCCACGGCGTATTCCAGTACGGCTCGTCGGTCTTGGCGCCCTTCCATAAGGCAAAGTCGTGCGGATCGAGCTTGGCGGTGTCCTCATCAGGGGAAGCCAACATGTCATCTAGGCGTTGACCGGACAGCGCGCCATATTTATCGAAGGACCGCACTTTGAAGTAAACATCTCCACCAGCTGCATAAGCATGGCCAGCATCAATAAGACGAGCAATCAGTTCAATCATTTCCGGAATATGACCAGTAGCCCGTGGTTCTACCGTGGGAGGTAAACATCCCAAGACGTCATAGGCCCGGTTGAAAGAGCGTTCCTCACGCTGTGCCAACAGCCAAAAGGGGACATCTTCGTGACCAGCGTTATGGATGATCTTGTCATCCACATCAGTGACGTTACGAACAAAGGTGACGTCATTTCCATTGTGTTCAAGCCAACGACGCAAAACGTCAAAACACAAACCACTTCGGATGTGGCCAACATGTGGCGGCGCCTGCACGGTGGCGCCGCAGAGGTAGATACCCACCTTGCCGTCAGTAATGGGAACAAAATCTCGCACCGAGCGCGTAGCGGTGTCATATAGTCGAAGACTCACCGCTGAACCTTACCTAGTGCCAACATCACTGCGCGCCAGCAGGGACAAGCAATGCAGTGGCAATGGCCGCAACCCCTTCACCGCGACCAGTCAATCCCAAGCCATCGGTAGTGGTGGCTGAAAGGCCGACATCAGCACCGCCTAGCGCCTTTGACATCGCATCTTGAGCTTCGAGCCTTCGCTCTGCCATCCGTGGCGCATTGCCGATGACTTGAACAGCAACATTGCCAATGGCAAAACCGGCCTCTGTAACCAGTGAAAGCACATGGGCGAGCAACGAAGCCCCGGAGGCTCCTGACCACTTGGGGTCGTCAAGGCCAAAGATGGAGCCAAGGTCGCCCAACCCTGCGGCCGACAACAACGCATCACAGGCAGCATGAGCTGCAACATCGGCATCAGAATGACCATCAAGTCCTTGGGACTGATCGGGCCACTCAAGGCAGGCTAAAAACATCGGTCGCCCAGTTACCAAGCGATGCACATCAACACCAATACCGGTACGAAACTGCGTCATCGAGATCCTGCTTCCTGCTGGTCAATTAATGCTTCAGCAAAGATGAGGTCTGTCGGATAGGTGATCTTGAATGCCTCAGGTGATCCATTGACCCCCACCACCTGCACACCTAAGGCTTCCACGAGCGATGCATCGTCTGTGGCAGCCACACCTACGCTCTGGTGAGCACGCACCAACACCTCACGAGTAAAACCCTGCGGTGTTTGGACCGAACGCAGACTGTTTCGATCCACAACCACTCCCAGCACCCCATCAACCTGCGAGCGAATCGTGTCCGTGACTTCAATGACCGGAACCACAGCAAGAGCGCCGTCCATCAACCGAGCAATAACGGCCTCCACCACTTCGGCCGGAACCAGCGCCCGAGCGGCATCGTGGACCAAAACGTGATCCACCCCAGCGTCCATACTGGCAAGCCCTAGTGCCACCGATTCTTGACGAGTAGCCCCGCCGGCAACAACATTGACTTCAGTGCTCGACGGACCCGCGATCGGATCGTGCGCAATAAAGTCCTTCACCTCATCGACAGCATCTGAGCGCACGACAACAACGATGTGATCTATTAATTGATTGGCGCACAGGGTTCGCAAGGAGTACACAAAGAGCGGCAAGCCACGCACCATGCGCTGTGCTTTGGGATCACCAGGTCCTAAACGAAGACCAGAACCTGCTGCGGTGATGATGGCAGCGATCACCACATGCTCCTTACGAGCAACCTTAAGAAGCTAGAACCTCATCAAGGATTGCTTCTGCCTTGTCTTCGTTGGTCTTCTCAGCCAATGCGAGTTCAGAAACCAGAATCTGACGGGCCTTAGCCAACATACGCTTTTCGCCGGCACTCAAGCCTCGGTCTTGCTCACGACGCCATAGGTCACGAACAACTTCAGCAACCTTGATGACATCCCCAGAGGCCAGCTTCTCGAGATTTGCCTTGTAGCGGCGTGACCAGTTGGTGGGCTCTTCGGTGTAGGGCATCCGCAGGACATCAAATACTCGGTCCAGACCCTCTTGGCCTACAACATCTCGAACGCCGACCATGTCAACGTTGTCGGCAGGCACTCGTACGGTCAAGTCGCCCTGAGCCACCTTAAGTACCAGGTAGAGACGCTCCTCGCCCTTAATTGTGCGCTTTTCAACGGCTTCAATAAGAGCTGCACCGTGGTGCGGATAAACGACTGTGTCGCCGACCTTAAATGTCATGAGAGGCATGCCCCTTTCCAAGGAACCCCATCCTACCACCGCACTTTTGCTCCTCATGAGGTGCGCTTGAATTCGCCGTCAGGACGGGAGAATCACGGTTTTAGGACACGTAATCCCCCAGCAACTTTTCACAATTGAACATAGTTAGTCTTTAGCCACAACACTTTCCACCACCTACTTAATTTGGCTCGGAGTTCACGTGAATCGCACTTCTCGCACCTTGATCTGCTTTGTCATTGCAGCTGTTGCATGTGTAACTCTGAGCAGTTGCGCCGAATCAAATGTCAACAACTTCTCGCGGGCAGGCAATGGAACAAGCGCTGACAGCACACAAATCGGGCTCCGGAACGTGCTCATTGTCAGCAATGGTTCTAAGGCAGCGCTAGCCGGTGCTGTGGTCAATAAGACCGATCAAATTGACACTGTCACCTCGGTGAGCTTGGTCGATGCAACCGGAAAAGTCAGCAACCTGACCAACTCAACGTTGGTGGTAGGTCCACGTGGTGCTCAATATTTCGGAGCGCCCAATCCGGCCGGCAACCAAAGGCCAGCAATAGCGGTTGCATTCAAGGGCCAACCCGGCGGATTAGTCAAGCTGCTCTTCACCTTCACCAAGTCTGGCGATGTGGCCATTGAAGTGCCGGTGGTTCCGGCCCTTGGCGAATACACCGCAACGTTGGCCGGAGCAAAATAACAACTTCTGACTCGAAAAACGCGCACCAAGGGCTAGAGGTCGAACTTATAACCCAATCCTCGCACCGTTAATAGGTAGCGCGGCATCGACGGATCCTCTTCGATCTTCGCGCGCAATCGCTTGATGTGAACATCAAGGGTTTTTGTATCCCCCACATAATCGCTGCCCCACACACGGTCAATGAGTTGCCCACGGGTCAGCACGCGTCCAGCATTTCGCATGAGTAACTCCAGCAGGTCAAACTCCTTGAGCGGAAGTTTGACGGCCTTAGTTGACACCGTGACCGTGTGACGTTCTACGTCCATTCGCACCGGGCCAACTTCAATGACACCTTCATCACTTGTTTCCACTTCCCCGCCACGGCGAAGAACAGCTTTAACCCGGGCGAGCAATTCTCGACTCGAATAAGGCTTGGTCACATAGTCGTCGGCACCAATTTCTAGGCCGACCACTTTGTCCACTTCCGCATCCTTAGCGGTGAGCATGATGATCGGCACCGATGATTTGGCCCGAAGCGCTCGACACACTTCAGTTCCAGACAAGCCGGGCAACATCAGGTCTAACAGAACGAGATCGGCGCCATTGCGATCAAACTCTTCCAAGGCATCGGGCCCTGTGCTGGCAACGGCTACGTCATAACCTTCGCGACGCAACATGTATGACAAAGCCTCGCTAAAGGATTCTTCATCTTCAACGACTAAAAGCCTGGTCATGAGACCAACCTGATCCGCCCACGAGGCTTGTCATCAGGACCTTGATCCTTGGGATCCTGGCTGCCCTGCTGCAGAGGCGGTCCTGCAGTAGCTAGGTCTGCTGCATCAGCAGTGCGCGGCAATTTCAAGGTAAAGGTCGAACCCTCACCGGGCACGCTCCACACCGAAACCTCGCCACCATGGTTGGCCACCACGTGCTTAACAATGGACAGCCCCAAACCGGTGCCACCGGTAGCTCGCGAACGCGCTGGATCAACACGATAAAAGCGTTCGAAAATACGGTCCAAATCAGCTTCGGGAATTCCAATACCTTGGTCGGTGACGGCTACTTCAACCTGAGTCTCATCTGCCCGGCTCGTAATCACAACCCGCGTACCCTCTGGGCTGTAGGCAATGGCATTGACTAACAAATTGCTCAAGGCGGTAACTAGTTGCTCGCGATCGCCATAAGCAGTCAGTCCTTCAGTGCCAGCAATATCAATCTGAACCTGCCTGACACTTGCACTCATGCGAGTCAGATCAACGGCGTCTGAAATAACTGCGTCCATTGAGACTTCGTCAGGTTCTTGAAGCGGGCCTGAATCTTGAACTCGAGTCAGATCAAGAAGTTCCGAGATTAATTTTCCAAGTCGATTGGCTTCGTGGTTCATTCGCTGAGCAAAGCGCTTAATCGCCTCAGGGTCATCGGATGCTTCAGCAACTGCTTCGGCTAGGAGAGCTAAAGCACCGGTTGGAGTCTTCAGCTCATGGCTGACGTTTGCGACAAAATCGCGGCGGATGGTATCCAGTCGTCTAGCTTCGGTGACGTCAACAGCAAGCAACAAAATGTACCCACGACTGAGCGGTGCGATGTGCACTTCAACGGTGCGCAGACCCTTCTCATCGCGAACAGCTGGGTCGCGAACAATTTCACGATCGCGCGGTCGCAAGTCGCGGCGAACTTTCATGATCGCATCGGTCAGCGTTGCTGGCACCACACGATCGGCCCGCACCAGACCCATAACGTGTGCCGCCCCACTTGCTCGAACAACCACATCATCTGGCCCGACTACAACTGATGGTGCATTCAATGCATCCAGAACTTCAATAAGCCCAGGAGCCAATTGGGATTCGCCAACGGGTTTGATGGGCGGATTCTTGGTTTGCTTGGCAGCGATGTACATACCAAATCCACCTGCGCCTAAGACGACTCCAAGCGCAGCACCAACTCCGACACCAAGGGATGGGTCCATAGACCTCAGCGTAGGTCAAGATCCTCAGACCATCGCTTCTCACCCTGCATTGATCAAGAAGGTTCCCCATTTATTCACTCAAGTAGCCACGAATGTTTACTCAAGCAGGCTCATGACTCTTGGCGGGGCTAAGATCAAGCCAGAAAACCCACTGGAGGCACCAATGAGGACCGCGTACCACGAGCGTCTTGATGGACTCGTTGAACAGTTGGGGCAAATGACCCGGCGCGTGGCCTCTGCGATGTCTCGAGCCAACAATGCCTTGCTTGACGCCGACATTGAAATGGCCGAAAAGGTCATCACATCAGACCACCGCATCGACGAATTACGTGAAGCTCTCGATGCCGAAGCGATCAGTATTTTGGCGTTGGAATCGCCCGTAGCCGGTGAACTTCGGTTGGTCGTAGCAGTCCTACGAATTTCCGCGACGTTGGAGCGCATGGGTGACCTAGCCGTCCACATCGCGAAGATTGCTCGGCTGCGCTACCCCGAATCCGCAATCCCAGCCGAACTTCGCGGCACGTTGCTTGAGATGGGTCAAATCGCTGAACTCGTTGTCCAAAAAGCCGGAAGCGCTTTGGTCTCGCGCGACGGCTCCCTGTTTGAGCAAATTGAAAAAGATGACGACCGAATGGATTCCCTACACCGCAAACTTTTTACTCTCTTACTTGACGACTCGTGGTCACACGGCGTCGAAGGCGCTATCGATGTCACGCTCATTAGCCGCTACTACGAACGCTTCGCAGACCATGCCGTCTCGGTAGCTCGTCGAGTGTCCAACGATTTTTAAGGCATTAGCCTTCTTACCGACCTTGGTTGGCGACTGCACTGATAGCCGTTTGAGCCGCGGCCGGATCCAGATAAGCCCCACCAGGAACTAATGGTTCCAGTTTTTCATTGAGTTGATACACAAGCGGAATGCCGGTTGGAATGTTTAAACCAGCAATGTCCTCATCCGAGATTGAATCCAGCTGCTTGACCAAGGCCCGCAAGGAATTTCCGTGAGCGGCAATCATGGTGACTTTCCCGGCCAGGAGGTCAGGGGCAATGGCTTGATCCCAATATGGCTTAAGCCGAACGATGACATCCTTTAAACACTCTGTAGCTGGGACTTGGCCCGGGTCAAGATCTGCGTAGCGAACATCATGGGTTTGGGCGAACTCATTGTCGGGATCAATCGGCGGCGGCGGCACATCAAAAGAACGGCGCCACAACATGAACTGCTCTTCGCCAAATTGGTCCAACGTTTGTTTCTTATCCATCCCCTGCAACGCACCGTAGTGACGCTCATTGAGCCTCCACGTGCGGCTAACACCGATCCAACTGCGGTCACACTCTTCAAGGGCGAGGTTCGCGGTGCGAATCGCACGCTTTAGCAATGAGGTATGCAAAACTTCCGGCAATACTCCAGCATCTTTCAAAAGCTGGCCGGCTCGATGGCCCTCGAGAACTCCCTTTTCGGTGAGATCGACATCTACCCAACCGGTAAACAGATTTTTCTCATTCCAGGCGCTTTCGCCGTGGCGTAACAAAATCAAGGTGGCTGCAGGCTGTGTCATGTTGTCCATTCTCGCAGAGGCTTCAAGCACGCACTAATCAGTTCTCAATCTCGATTTCTACATCAAGATTAAGCAGGGTTCGAAACGCCTCAAGACTGTCAGTGGGTTGGCCTTGTGCCTGACGCCACTGCCACTCTTTTCGGATTGATGACTCAAAACCGGTAGCCAAGATCCGATCAAAAATCGAATCTGCCGCTGATGCCACTGATCCCAGCAGGCCATCAATGAGATCAGAGGTCACTACGTCCGTACGCACTCGGCCAACAAGGTAAATATCGCCTAAACGATCAAGAGCAAAAGCAATACCTGAAAGTCGAGGGTTCTGCTGCAATATGCGCCGGTAGACCTCTTCATGATTTTCATCTGGTTTACGGGCAACAAATGCATTGACCGAGACGGTGTGTTGGCCAACGACAAAAGCACACGGCGTGGACAACTTGTGCTCGCCCGGAAGTGCAACGACAAAAGCGTTACCTTCTGGTTGTTCAAAGGCCAGCCCTGCCTGGTCTAGTACTTCGCGTACTACCCCAAGAGCTTGCTGTTGGTTCGCGGTTAAGTCCACCCAAACAATCTAGTGCGAGAAGAACTCAAAGTTGCCGTTGAGTAAGCACTTACGCGTGATTTGCACTCACCAACGCAAGCGAATGCGCCGCTGAACTGTAAACCTGGAGCATCGCAGCAGCGGTGGCTGACCAACCAAATTGCTGGGCTTGGCGCAGCGCACCACGGCTTAAGGCTTGGCGCTCAAGATCATTGTCGAGTAAACGCCCAATCGCCTCTGCGTAATCCAAAGGATCATGCCCTGGAACTAACAAGCCAGATACCTCATGCGAGACCGCAGTACGCAAGCCACCAACAGCGGCAGCAACCACGGGGGTTCCGCAGGCCTGAGCTTCAATGGCCACCAAGCCAAAGGACTCGTTGTACGAGGGCACAACCACTACATCAGCTGCGCGATACCAATTGGCCAAATCGTCTTGATGCACTGGCGGGGCAAAACGAACGTTGTCAGAAATGCGCAGCGAATCTGCTAAACCCTGAAGGTGATTAGGGAAGTGGCTATCGGCTCCAGAGGGTCCGCCCACCACAGCAATGGTCAGGTTTTGACGACGTTGCGGATTGCGCTGTACCAAACGCGCAATGGCTCTTAGTAATACGTCAGGTGCCTTGAGGGGTTGAATGCGACCAACGAATAGCACAACATCACCGTGCAGCGGCAACCCCAATTTCGCTCGCGCTTGATCTCTATTACCTGGTCGAAAACGATCAAGGTCCACGCCAGGGGCAACTACGGCTACTTGTTCTTGCGTTGCTCCATAAAGATCAATAAGTTGCTGCGCTTCATCGTTGGTGTTTGCAACCAAGCGGTCCGATGCTTCAACGACCTGCACCTCGCCAATTTCTCGAGCATTTGGTTCGGGAACATCGCCTTCAGCAAGTGCGAGGTTCTTAACTTTTGCCATGGTGTGCATGGAATGCACCAGCGGAACTCCCCAGCGCTCCTTGGCTAACCAGCCCACTTGGCCACTGAGCCAATAGTGGGAGTGAATGACGTCGTAATGACCGCGCTCAACGGCCGCTTCAGCTCGCAGGACTCCGGAGGTCAGCGCGCACAACTGTGAGGGCAGGTCTTCCTTATTCATGCCTTGAAATGGGCCGGCCGTTACATGGCGAACTGTGACGCCATCACTAATTTGGACAACGGGGGCTAGGTCACTCGAAGTCGCCCGAGTAAATATCTCTACCTCAGTGCCCATGGCTGCAAGTCGTCTGGACAATTCCACGACATAGACATTCATGCCACCGGCATCGCCCACACCGGGTTGATCAAGTGGGGAGGAGTGGACCGAAAGCATGGCAACCCGCTTAGGGGTTGGGCGCACAGGAGATACGCCGGAAAAATCCATGCCTTTAGTGTGCCCTACGTGAGCGGGTACTACCAACCCGTGGCTGAACCTGACCCTGAACCACCTCGAGGCCCACCACCGAGATCACGCAGGGCCGGGCGCACATCAACCGCATATACCAAGGCCGCCACGATTCCGATCAAATTAATGATGCCGATCGGCGAAGAGTTAATGAAATTCCACACGCTGGCAATTCCCAAGATCACCAACCAGAAGACCTTGGTCTGCTTTCCCGCGGCTGGAAACAACTCGGCGCGACGAGTCAGGCAATCAATAAAAGTAAAGACCTTGAAGATCAAGGTAACAAGACCGATGATGCCAATCAGGGAGTTAAGCGCTGAGAAGACCACACATGAAGGATACGGAAAATCTCGTAAACTGGATTGCGGCTCGCGACTAACTAATACCCAATTCGCTCAAAAGTGAGCGCACCCGCTGCTCAATGTCATCAACAATGGCCCGCACCTTTTCAACGCTTTGATTATGTGGATCCTCAACTTCCCAATCGAGGTAGCGCTTGCCAGGGAAATAAGGGCACTCTTCCCCACAGCCCATCGTGACCACCACATCCGCGGACTTAACCATCGCCTCATCAAAGGCCTTGGGCACCTCTTCAACACCTAAACCGCGTTCGGCTAAGACCTGACGAACTTCCTCGTGCACCTTGCCTGCCGGTTCTGATCCCCCTGAAAGCACAAGGACCTTGTCCCCGGCAAGGTGTCGCATGATGGATGCTGCCGCTTGTGAGCGACCAGCATTCTTTCGACAGGCCACCAAAATAGTCGGTCTCGCGTTGGGAATTTGGTCAGTCATTGGTCTTCTCCGGTGCGGGCGCTAGGACCAGCAATAGTCCAACCGCCAAGACAGCGCCAACGCATTGCGCGATGACAAAAGGGGTAACGCTTGATGGTGCGATCCCGGCAAATGAATTGCTGAAGGCACGCCCGATCGTCACGGCCGGGTTGGCAAAAGAGGTTGAACTGGTGAACCAGTACGCAGCCGTGATGTAACCGGCAACGGCTGCCGGTACAGCAAGTGGATGTTCGCCCGCTCGACCTGTTCGAACCAGCAAGAAGATCACAAGTACTAGGCCCAGGGTTGCTACAACCTCTGCGAAGTAGATGTTCGCACCGCTTCGATCCTTCGTCGAAAACTCAAGTGCCGCGCGCGCGAACATTGCATTGGCGATGACAGCTCCGCAGATGGCGCCAAGAATTTGCGCCGGGATGTAGGCGGTTGCATCGGCCCACGGTCGGCGTTTGAAGAAGCAGTCCACGACAGTCACCACTGGGTTAAGGTGCGCGCCACTGATCGGTGCGAAGGTAACGATGATGGCAAACAGGGCCCCTGCCGTGGCAATGGTGTTTTCAAGAAGTTGCAAGCCCACGTCGTTGGGGCTCAAGGTTTGTGCAGCAATTCCAGAACCAACCACGGCGGCAACAAGGAATGCGGTTGCGACGAATTCGGCTAGTGCGCGGCGGGCCAAAGGCAACTGAGCCGACACGAATTCTCCTTAAGTAAACGAAGCTCCAGATTCAGCAGCCACTCGACGACCAATTTCAGCTGCAAGGCCATCAGCTACCTGCTGCACCCTTCGACGAAGTTTAGACACATGCTCTTCGTGACGACGCAACAAATCAATCGCGTTTACCAACTGTTCATCATCAAGAACAGTCACATCGCTCATGCGGACATCAGAAACGACCCGTTCAACAACCCGGCGGTGTTCATCCAAGCGAGAAGGCTCAGCACTGATGTGCCTACCGCTTCCAGTGGTTGTTGCATTGTCGTCTGCCAAGATGCTGGCCAGCTGGTCGATGATTGAACCTTGCGCACCGGTGGCTCGACGATGCTGCTCGGCTTCAGCAATATCAATTCGGCCTTGGATCAATCGACGAACATAAGACAGGTCAACTTCTTCCTGCTCAGCGTCAACCCGCTTGGCGCTGAGGGTTTCAAGGTCCGCAGTGGCCAGATCAGCCAAGAAATCATCAGCCAGGACCCGATCTACCCGACGGCGACCACCGCTCATTGGTGCGGTCATGTGACCTCCCTGCCCATGTCTGTAGGCACATCGTGTCACGCCTGAGCCAGCTCAGCGGCCCACGGGACCCAGATTGCCCATATTTTGCCTAGGAAGGGGCGGAAAAGGGCCCATCTGGGTGCTCAATCTTTTTCCTATTTCTGCCGAAGAGACCTCATGGGGAGTTTGTCCCCAGGTTCAGGTCTGGCCGGGAAGGAAGGTAGTCATGAGTCAACACTCCAGTCTGCCTGATTCCCCCACCGCTTTAGAAACCTTGCTTTTGGATTTGGCCACGCAGGATGCAACCGGATCCTTGACCGTGACCGACCTGTCCAATGACATGGCCACGATGTGGCTGCGGGACGGTCGCCTCTACACAATTTCGGTGCCAGGTCGTCGCGCGCTCCTTGGCTCCCGAATGGTCTCATCGGGAGTTTTAACTACGCAAGCCCTCGGGGAAGCTCTTGAAATGCAGCGCACTGAACTTCAAGGGTGGAGGCTTGGCGAGTTACTTGTACACCTTGGTTATGTCAATCATGAAGTCATTGATGACTTTATTGGCGAACAACTCCACGACATGTTGGACAGTGTGGTCGACTGGAGTATTGCCACCTCAGAATTTCGTAACGGCGATCGCACGCGCCACGACGTTCAGTCCCAAGATCTTGTGCAACTGCTCAAGCGAGTGCGCGAGCGTCGCAAGCGATGGACTAAGGCCCTGTCCTATTTGGGTTCCGAAGATGTAGTCGCACGACTAGTTGCAGAGGTTGCTGATCGCGCTCAAACATTGACACACCAACAATGGGCGATCCTTTGCAAAATTGATGGTCACCACACAGTGGTTGATTTGGCCGACGAGTGCGGGTTTACCACCCTTGAAGCCGCTGAACTTCTCGTGAGCTTGATCAAGGAAAACCTTGCCACCATCATTTCCGAGGACACCATCGCGGGACCGGCGATCCTTGCTCCACCGGTCATCGTGCTTGATCAGTTGCCCAAGCCCGTTGAGCTCGACCAGGACATTGTGGCCGATGAGCCAGCCGTGGTCGTAGAACCAGTGGTCGTAGAACCAGCCGTCACAGAACCCGTCGTTGCCGAGCAGATCTTTACCGAAGTAGTCATTGCAGAACCCGTGGTCGCAGAACCCGTGGTCGCAGAACCCGTGGTCGCAGAACCCGTGGTCGCAGAACCCGTCGTTGCCGAGCAGATCTTCACCGAAGTAGTCATTGCTGAACCAGAGATTGTTCACACCACTGTGTTCGAGCCTGTCGCAGCTGAACCCACCCACGTGTTTACTGATTTCGCAGACACCGAACT
This sequence comes from uncultured Actinomycetes bacterium, assembly GCA_903920865.1. Classification (GTDB taxonomy): domain Bacteria; phylum Actinomycetota; class Actinomycetes; order UBA12327; family UBA12327; genus AcAMD-2. The sequence goes on along the minus strand of CAIXNN010000056.1, from coordinate 40,874 downwards.
CGAACCTGTCGTCTTCATTGAACCGGCACAACCGACCGTGGTTCATGTACCTGTCGAATCAGCACCCACTCCTGAAGAAATCCACGAGTCTCGCTTTGAGCTGACTTCGCTGCTGACAGTGCTTAATCGTGAAGCTGATTCGGTCGCTGATGCACCTGCGATCACAGCAGCCGAACTAGCCCCTGAACCTTCGGTGCCCGAAGCCACCGCGTCTACTAGCCCAACCGAATTCTTCTCCCGAAACATTGACAGTGCAGCACTGATGCGCGAACTCTCCAGCCTGTCTCGCCTGCAAGAAGAGGCGCCGGCCAAGAGTGAAAGCGCATCCTCATCCGCGCAATCAGCTCCTCGAACTGCGAGTCCGGTGGATCCAAAAAAGAAGCGCGGGCTCTTTACCCGCTAACCCATTGATGCTCACCAACAGTGGCTAGGCCCCGCCGCCACGAAGGACAGCAAGCAAGGTGCGCAGCAAGATTGCTACATCCAGCGATAGCGACCAGTTCTCAACGTAATAAAGGTCAAGGCGCACGGCCTCTTCCCATGACTGCTCTTGACGACCACTGACTTGCCACAATCCAGTAATTCCTGGCCGCACCAGCATCCGTCGACGCTCATCTCCTTGAAAGGCGTCGCCTGCAACAGCAAGCGGGCGCGGACCAACCAATGACATCGATCCGCCGAGCACGTTAATCAGTTGTGGAAGTTCATCAATAGATGAGCGTCGCAGGAATCGACCCACTGGTGTGATGCGAGGGTCATCCTTAATTTTGAAAAGCAAACCATCTGCTTCGTTGCTCGAAGCCACCGATGCAAGACGCTGTGGTGCATCTTCATACATCGAGCGGAATTTCCAACAGAAGAACTCATCCCCGCTTCGCCCAATGCGAGCCTGCTTGAACAACACTGGGCCCGAGCTCGTCAGGGCAACAACGATGGCCGCAACGAGCAAGATGGGCGAGAGGACTACAAGGCCGAAAATGCTGCCAACCAAGTCAACTGCTCGTTTGACGACGCGGCGACCCCCGGTGAATTGGGGCTCATCAACGTAGATGAGTGGAAGTCCAGAGACCGGACGCATCGTAATTCGCGGTCCGGCAACATCTGCAATAGCTGGTGCGATAACTAGGTCAATATCGGTGCCTTCAAGGGCCCAAGCGATCCGGCGAACTCCCTCAGATCTCATCGACATCCCAGCGGTTATCGCCACGGTGTCTGCTGCGCATGCGCGAGCTGCGCTAACAATGTCCTCAACGGTTCCGGTGACTGGAATATCTGCAGAGGCCTCATTGGGGCTCGTGGCGCACATTCCGATAACCGCGAAACCCGCGTGCGCATCTTGACGCATCTGTCGAGCCAATTCGTCCACACCAGAGGCGTCCCCAACGGCAAGCACCCGATTCAAATTCAGACCTTGACGGCGTGAGGACTGCAGGCGAAGGCGAAACATAAAGCGGACAATCACAAGCAAAGCAAAACCAAGCGGCAATGCCACCGCAATGAACCCGCGCGCGACTTCGACTTTAAAGAGGTAAGAAACGATGGCCACTACGCCAAAGATGCGGAAGGTGGCCGATGTAACGCGCCTGAATTCCTCGGTGCCAATCCCCAGCATTCGCGTTTCATACACGCGGCTGTAAGCCAAGGTCGCGAGCCAGGCGCCCCACAACAGGGCTGCCACCGCGCCGTAACTGACGGGAGAAACATCGCCGATCGAGCCGAAGCGTACGTAATAAGCCAAAACCATAGAAAAGCCAACAACGACCGCGTCCGCAAGCACAAGTTCAACGGCCCGGGCCCGTTGCCATGATTGGGTGGACTCAGATTCGCGTACTCTTGGCGCACCACTGCTCGTCGGATCCACCGGCCTATCTTCCCACCCCTTGGCCATCTAAGGGGTGGCAGTGCCACAACTTTTGGAGTACTCATGCCAAGCCCACAGACGCCCTCGGTGCCTGTGCTCGCGTGCGCAGGTGTTCCCATCGCAGCACTCGAGATGCAACAGGCAGTGACGTGGTGCATTGAACAGGCTCACAACCTCACAGCCAACACAACCGGTTTTGACGTTCACCTCTGCAATGCATACACCTTGGCTCTGGCTGATGGTGACCACGAATTTCGTGCACTGCTGAATCGATCTTCGCTCAACTTAGCTGATGGCACACCGGTGGTGTGGGCAAATCGACTCCTGCACTCGCAGGCTAACCCACCACGAACTCGCGTGCGCGGTCCCAGTTTGTTCGTCAATGTCTTGGCCGCAGGACAAACCAACCGGATCAAACACTTTCTCCTTGGCTCAACGATTGAGACTTTGGACGCGATGAAGATCGAGATCTCGCAGCGTTTTCCTGACGCGCTCATTGTCGGCACTGACTCTCCGCCGTTTAGGGAACTCAATGCCGCTGAGCGCACCCAGCAACTCGAACGAATCAAGGAAAGCGGCGCACAGATCGTTTGGGTTGGGCTTGGAACCCCTAAACAAGATCACGAGGCTGCTTACTTGGCAGAAAATTTGCCAGTGGTCGCTATCGCAGTGGGAGCAGCCTTCGACTTCATCGCTGGCACCGTTGCTGAGGCACCCCAGTGGATGCAAAACAGCGGCACCGAATGGCTTCATCGCTTCTCCCAAGAACCTGGACGGCTTTGGCAGAGATATCTCGTCGGTGGCCCTGCCTTCATCAAGGCAGTTATCACTCGGCGGGAGCTATGAAAGTTCTCATCGTGCATAACCGGTACCGAAGTGCAACGCCTTCGGGTGAAAATTCCGTTGTTGATTCACAAATCACTCACCTACGGGAAGGTGGGATTGATGTAATCCCTTACCTTCGCTCTAGCGATGAAATTGCCACGATGTCGACGACTGAGAAAGTCGGGGCAGCCCTTGGCCCGATTCGATCAAGTCGCGGTGTTCGAGAGTTTGCCGAAATACTTGAAGACCAACGCCCGGATATCGTTCACGTTCATAACCTCTACCCACTGATCAGCCCCTGGGTAATTCGCACGGCACACAAAGCCGGAGTTCCGGTGGTGATGACAGTCCACAATTTCCGATTAGATTGCGTTGCTGGAACGTATTTGCGCGCCGGCCAGGTCTGCACGGATTGCACCGGAACATCATTTGCAATGCCGGCTATTACACATGCTTGCTACCGCGATTCTAGGATTCAGTCATCCGCGATGGTGATCAGCCGATCAATCCACACCTCAACGTGGCAATTGGTAGATAGGTTCATAGCCCTAACGACCTTCCACCAAGAGTTTCTCGAACGCCTCGGCGTTGACAGTCAAAACATTGTTGTTCGCCCCACGAGCGTGTCCGATCCCGGCCCAACCACTGAACCAGGTCCGGATGTCTTATTTGTTGGCCGACTCGGTACTGAAAAAGGAGTCGATGTACTGCTCGAGGCCTGGCGCATTTCCGGTTCTCAGCAGCGAGGTCGGCGGTTGCACCTAGTTGGGGACGGCCAACTTCGACCCGCTGTTGATCGAGCCGCCCGCAACGATTCATCAATTGTGGTCCATGGGATGCAAGATGCCCAGGGCGTGGGTGAACTCATGGATATGTGCGGGCCAGTTGTTATCCCTTCTACATGCTTTGAGGGATTGCCGTTGGTATTCGCCGAGGCATTGGCAAAAGGTCGGCCAATCATCGCCAGCGACATTGGCGGCCTGGGAGGAACTATGACCGAGGCCATTGGGTGGAAGGTACCTCCATCAAATCCTGTTGCACTCGCGTCAATTTTTGCCGAACTTCAGGATCAGGAAATTCAGCTTCGAGGATCAGCGGCTCGCGAGCGATTCCTCAAGGAGTTTGACCAGGCCGTAACCACACCGGCGCTAATCGATCTGTACTCCCAACTGAAAATTTCTGACTAGTTCATCATGGAGTTGTTCTAATGGAAGTATCCGTCGTCGTAACAGCATTTAATGCTGCTCAAACAATTCACGCGTCGTTGCAATCAGTGCTCAATCAGGATTTCAATGATTTTGAAATCATCGTCGTTGATGATGGATCATCCGACGCCACTGTTGAGGTAGTTCAGGCCATCGCAAGCCCCCGAATTCGTCTTTTTACCATTGAACACCGTGGGCGTTCAGCGGCGTTGAACCATGCCATTGGATTTAGTTCGGCGGAATTTATCGCCATCCACGATGCAGACGACATCTCGCAGACCACTCGACTTAGCCAACAAGTTGCTTGCTTGAAAAGGGACTTACAGATTGATGTTCTTGGCGGGCAGATGCAGGCAACAAATGGATCGAGAACCTGGAATCTTAGATTTCCAGCGGTCAATAACAAGATCCAAGAAGTTTTTGACGATGGGTTTATGCCTCTGGCGAATCCAACCGTGATGTTCCGGCGGTCCTGGTTCACCTCAACATCAGGCTATGACACCTCATGTGAGCGTCTAGAAGATTTGCAACTGTTCTTTGTACATCGAAAGTCCACCACCTTCGCTGCACTAGACACAGACCTCGTCACTTACACATTTCGCACACTTGACTTCCAGCAATGGCGCGCCGAGGAACGTGACCGGTTGGCAATCACGGGAACCAGCCACCGAACGCAGCCGGGGCCGGTGGGTTATCTGAAGTATCGAGTCGCTGTTCAAGCCCAAAAACTCGAGTTAGGAATCACCCGGCGATCAAATATAAAGCGTAATTCCTAGGGTGGCGGCCCATAAAATCCCCAACCCAATCAGGACAGGATTGCGCAGGATCTCGGTCTCAGGCTCGCCACCATCACCGTTGTCAACCGCTAACGCATACACCAGCAGGCCTAGTGCAAACGGCACCAATGAAAGCAGCGTCGCCGTTGTATGTTGGCGCGGAACCGTGATTACCCACAAGCTATAAACCATGATCGTCAAAGCTGCTGCGACGGTCCAAACGAAGCGCAAGTAAGTCTGGGTGTAAGACGTCAGGGTGCTGCGAGTTTGACCGATTTCGGAACCGTCAAATTGGGTATTGACCATCTCCGAATACCGCTTGCCCGCAACAACGAAGAGTGAACCGAATCCGGCAACAAGAAGAAACCAGTCACTAATGGCGATTCCCGTCGCCGCTCCACCAGCCAAAGCTCGTAAAAGGAAACCGCTTGCAACGACAGCAAGATCAAGAACTGGCTGGTTTTTAAGCCAAAAAACATAGAGTGCTTGGATTAGTAAGTAGGCGATGATGACCCACAACAAGGCTGGCTCTGCCAAAGAAGAAAGACCCAGAGAAACAATCAATAAAACAGCAGCTAGGACAACGGCCACCGTGGGCGAGACCTGACCAGTAGCAATAGGCCTGTTCTTTTTTACCGGATGTAGGCGATCTTTGGGCGCATCCCTTACATCATTAAGGAGGTACACGGCGCTAGCGGCCAAGCAAAATGCGACAAAAGCAACGATCACGTCAATGATCACGGATCGTTGGCCGATCCGACCAGCAGCAAATGGCGCTGCAATGACCAGCACGTTCTTAACCCATTGCTTGGGGCGCAGTGCTTGAATCACCGCAGGAATGGCCACGGCTCTAGAGTAAGGGGGTGAGCGAAGTTAGTGGGCTTCATCGGGATGATCGGCTGGCGACCTTGACCGGCTGGGGACGGACCAGTCCCTCACGCGCCTATCTGGTGCCGGTCCACGATGAGGCAACTGCTGTGGACGAAGTTCGTGGCGCCGGAGCAAGGGGAATCTTGGCGCGTGGATTGGGGCGAAGTTACGGCGACAGTGCCCAAAATGCTGGTGGCGCCGTCCTAGATATGACAACCCTGAATCAAGTACTCAGTTTCGATTCTGTGTCCGGGATTGTCACGGTTGAAGCCGGAATTTCTATTGACGCATTGATAACACTCTTCCTCCCGCAAGGTTGGTTTGTCCCCGTTACTCCTGGCACTCGATCGGTGACCATTGGTGGTGCTATCGCCGCAGATATCCACGGCAAAAATCACCATGTTGCAGGATCTATCGGAAACCACATTCATAGTATTGATTTACTTTTCGCTGACGGGCAAGTGCGCACCCTCTCACCCGATCAAAGCAGTGACCAGTTCTGGGCAACTGTCGGCGGCATGGGCCTGACCGGAGTAATACTTCGCGCACGAGTTCAACTAACTAAAGTGCCTTCAGCTTTCATCAATGTGCAGACCCAACGCGCAAACAATCTTGACGAACTCATGGAGCGTCAAATTGACTTAGAACATAAATACCCCTACTGCGTGGCCTGGATTGACTGCTTGAGTAAAGGGTCCAAGCTTGGGCGGGGCGTGATTACCGCTGGAAGTTTTGCGGATATTTCACAGTTGCCGTCAAACAAGGCCGCTCGCCCATTGGACTATGAACCAGCCACGACTATTTCGGCTCCAACGATGGCTCCATCTGGGCTTTTGAACCGCTGGTCAGTTGCCGCCTTCAATGAAGCATGGTTTCGTAAATCACCAAAGCATCGCCAAGATGAAATTCAGTCAATGGCAACCTTTTTTCATCCGCTTGATGGGGTGGCTGGCTGGAATGCGCTCTATGGACGAGCCGGATTTATTCAATATCAATTTGTGGTGCCCGAAGACGCAGCTGAGGTTGTACGGACAGCAATAGAGCGGCTTTCCAACATCCAAGCTGCATCATTTCTAGCCGTGCTTAAGCGGTTTGGAGCAGGAAACCTGGCCCCCATGTCATTTCCGATGCCGGGCTGGACGTTGGCGCTCGACATTCCAACCGGTGTAGTGGGATTGTCACACGTGCTTGATGGACTTGATGAACTCATCGCCCAGGCAGGTGGTCGAGTTTATTTAGCAAAAGACTCACGGATGCGATCGGAATTGCTTCCGATGATGTACCCGCGGATTGAAGAATGGAACCACACGCGCGAACTCATGGATCCAAACCAACATTTCCGTTCAGACCAGGCCAGGAGGCTACACCGATGATTGATGCACTCGGACAGCCTCAGTCAGTTTTTCTCGCTGGCGGGACCAGCGAAATTGGATTAGCCATCGTGCGCGAACTCATCGGTCCAAGAGTCGACCGGATTGTCTTAGCCGGTCGCAATCTCAGCCAAATGGCTCAGGATGCTGAACCCTTTCAAGTTTCCGGTCACACGGTCAGCATCGTTGAACTTGACGTTGAAGACACGGCCGGTCATGAGGGCGCCCTTGATTCAGTCTTCTCGCAAGGAGATATCGACATTGCCATCATGGCGATCGGAGTTTTGGGGATACAAAGTGATGATGAGCGCGACGTGGACTCGGCAATGCGCACTATTCGAGTCAACTCCACCGACTCAATCGAATTAACGTTTAGAACTTTCCAACAACTAGTCCAGCAAGGCCATGGGACAGTGATCGTCCTGAGCTCCATTGCCGCAGTTCGACCACGACGAGCTAACTTCATTTACGGTGCGGGGAAAGCAGGCCTTGATGCGTTCGTACAAGGCTTAATTGAACTTGGAAACGAAGTCGGTATCAAGGTGATCTTGGTGCGCCCAGGTTTCGTTAGAACCAAAATGACCGAAGGTATGGCTGAGGCACCTTTTAGCCTTGACCCCATCGATGTGGCCAAGGACATCAAGAACGCCATCGGAAAAGGAAAATCCATCATCTACAGCCCCGCGCAAATTGGCCCGTTAGCAACGGCTCTAAAAGTGATTCCACGCCCGATTCTGCGCAAACTTCCCCGATAATTAGTTCCTAATGTCCACTGCTGACCAATCCATGACAGGCGTGAATCGCCTGCTATCAAACGCGGGCCGATCGTTTTCGGCCCGAGCATTGACTCTGCCAATCATCGGCATTGCAGGTCTGCTCACCACACGATTAGTAGTTGGTCATCTTGGTGAAATTGGCTTTGCCACCTACGCATTGATCGTTGGCTTTTCTGCCCTTCTGCCTTTCAATGATCTAGGGCTTGGCGCAGCTGTAACCGATGCCGTGTCACGTCGTGAATCAATTCCTGAGCATGAACTTCTTTCCGTTCTGCAAAAGAGCACCCGCTTGCTCATGATCTTTGGTGCAGTCTTGATAGCTCTGTCTTGGGCATTGGCAGCAGCTGGTGCCTGGGCACCAATTTTGGGAGTGGCCCAAAGTTCAAGCGTTGAACTCGGCGCTGGGCTCGGGATGACATTTTTTGCGATCAGCATTCCGCTATCTCTCGGAGCACGCATTTTGCAAGGTTCCAACAACTATCACCTCGCAGTAGCTCTGCAAGCACTTCTGTCACTGACGGCTTTAGCCATTGTGGCCTTCGCAGCTTCCACATCCAAGCCACTGTGGTTTTTCGTGTCCGGACCATTTTTAGGCACCCTGGTAGTGGCTGCTGCATCTGCAGTTGTAGCTAGGCAGAAAACCGGCCTCTCAATTTTTTCGCGATCCCGCGTCCAAGTACCCAGCGGTTTCAAGCCGGCGTTGGCAAAGATCGCGCTACCGGTGGCCGTTTGGGCGATCGCTGAACCCGTCGCATGGCACGCTGACCGACTTATTCTCAGTCACTTCTCAAGTTTGTCAGCCGTTGCTTCCTACTCCATCGTCTTCGCACTTTTTGCACCAATTAATTCGCTTATTGCCGCATCGGGAAGCAGCCTGTGGCCAATTTTTGCCCAGCGACGGACAGCCATGACTCTTCGAGTCCGGGATCTGGCGTCGACAACGGCAATTTTTGCTGGAGTTGGAGTTGGGTTGGCTGCTGCTCTTCTCCTGGTTGGTCCATTCCTGGCTAGTTTCATGTCAAAGGGGCAAGTTTCTATTCCGTTTGACCTTTACCTGGCATTTGGCGCGGTAATTATCATCGTTGCCGCCATGGGTCCGGTCAGCATGTCCTTAACGGATGCCACAGGTTTGAAATTTCAAGCAATCTTGACCGTGCCCCAAGTTCTGATAAATATTCCGCTGTCAATAATTTTTGCTCAGCATCTAGGAGCTGATGGGCCCGTGTTAGCAACTGCCATTGTTCTTAGTTTTGTGCTGCTTATTTCATGGAATTACGCGGTCAAACGCATCCGCTCAGCAAATAGTGCTTGAAATGCAGTAATGGCTACCGGCAGGCCCACCGCCAAGTACGTCCACGACCTGAAAAGAGCATCAGGGTGAGCAAGAAATACCACTAGCGAGACCGCTAGCCATGGAGCTGTTCGAGCAAAAAGCAAAACTGCATCGCTCGCCCTACTGCGAAACCAGTACACACCCAAAGCCAACACGAGCACGGCAGCGATCAAGCCGCTGGCTTGCCGCAATAACGGATCAATTTCACCAGTAAATGGCCAGGAATCAAGTCCGCCAGCCAACTTTAAGGACAACCCACCCAGACCAACACCGATCAATCCGACAAAGCCAATTTCAGCGCTCCGCGAAGGCCTCTTCACCACGACGAAGACCACCAAGGCCACCAGTAACACCAGCGAATTAGCCCTGGCTGCAGCTGTCAAACCACCAAGGACAACCAGAAGCACCACGAACCATCGTGAGAAGTTTGCTTGACTGATCAGCGCAAGAACCACTACTGCAAAAATCAGGGGGACGAGGTAGAGATCACCACCAAGGAGAAAGTCTTCCAGAAATCCTACGTTGGTGGCGAAAATAAGAGCGAGCATAAGTGCCACCTTCGGCTCGAGGATACGAATCGCCACATACCCGAGAACTACCAGGATGAGTGGGTTGACCCAGGCCGCTGACCCAGTTAGCAAAGTAGCTGGGAGTGTAAGCAAAACCGAGCCAAGCAGTGGTGAGACTTGGTCGCCAAGGTAAGTGCGAACGCCGTACGGATTGGTTCCCTGAACTAGAGCCCGACCCATCAAGGTGAGCGCATCGTCACGATCGCCATAGCCGGAACTATTCGTCGGCAATCCAAAGTGTGGATAGACCACGCAAAAAAGTCCAACGAGGGCCACGATGACCAGGACCGTCAACACTCGTGCAACATCCATTGACAAGCGATCTATCACGACCAAGGACACCGAAAAGATTAGGGCATACACCACTGCCGCCCCTGCCAAAATCAACCAGATTTGCCCGAGTGAGAACACATGTGAACGACCCAACCCGTTAGCTAGCCGTTGCGATGCGCACAAAGAAGACAGTGCACCAAGGACCAAGGTCAAGCGCATGGAGTGCAACATCTGATTTGTTACCTTGTTCATGAACAGGTCTTTGGTTAGCTCAGTGCAGCAATATCGGCGTCGACCATGATCGCGGCCAACTCGGGAGTCAATACTTTTGGTTTCCAACCAAGAACTTTTTCGGCATGGGATGCATCACCAATGAGGGCATCGACTTCCGTTGGTCGTTCATAGCGCTGGTCATACTTCACGTATTTTTCCCAATCCAAGCCCGCACGCTCAAAGGAGAATTGGACAAAGTCTCGGACCGAATAAGCCGTGCCCGTGGCAATGACGAAGTCATCTGGCACTTCCGCCTGCAACATCAGCCACATCGCTTCGACATATTCCTGAGCAAAACCCCAGTCACGGACTGCATCAAGGTTTCCAAGGTACAACTCACTTTGTTGGCCTGCTTTGATGGCAGCAACGGCTCGAGTGATTTTGCGAGTGACAAATGTTTCGCCACGACGCGGCGACTCGTGATTGAACAAGATTCCATTGACCGCAAAAAGGTCGTAAGCCTCACGGTAGTTCTTTGTCATCCAGTAGGAGTACAACTTCGCGGCTCCATAAGGCGAGCGTGGATAAAACGGTGTGGACTCATTTTGAGGCGGCGGTGTCGCACCGAACATCTCACTGCTTGATGCTTGATAAAAGCGAGCAGGAACACCCGTGATGCGAAGTGCTTCAAGCAAGCGAGTCGTACCCAATCCGGTGGTGTCTCCGGTGTATTCGGGTTCATCAAAGGAAACGCGAACATGCGATTGCGCCGCCAGGTTGTAGACCTCGTCGGGTTGAATCCGCGCCATCAACGTCGTCAACCGCGAGCCATCGGTGAGGTCCGAGTAGTGCAGGTGCAACCGGCCGCCCTCATGCGGGTCGGTGTACAGGTGGTCGATGCGTTGGGTGTTGAAAGTTGAAGCTCGACGGATCAGTCCATGAACCTCATACCCCTTGCCTAAGAGCAACTCAGCCAGATACGAGCCGTCTTGACCGGTAATCCCAGTGACCAAGGCAACTTTTGACACGTGACCGCTCCCTAATCCCTATCTGATGAACCCTCAGCCTAGGCACTAGAGGGGCTTTGTGTCTGCCGGCTCTCCAGCAAGGCCAAGGAACAGGCGCACCGCGCCACATAAGATGTAAGCACATCAAGCCGCAGAGACGGAGCGCCATGACCTTCCTCAAGCCCAGCGATCGAATCTACGTCGCAGGGCACAGCGGATTAGCAGGCAGCGCCATCTGGCGAGCCCTCCAGGCGCAGGGATATACCAATCTCGTTGGTCAGACAAGTAGCACGCTTGACCTGCGCGATCACAACGCAACTGCGGACTACATCAGCTCTCAAGAGCCAGACGTGATCGTCCTTGCTGCAGCCAAAGTGGGCGGGATCGCAGCGAACAATGATTTCCCCGTTGACTTCATCAGTGAGAACTTGCGCATTCAGACCAGCGTGTTGGATGCTGCCTTGACGAACCGGGTCAACCGTGTTTTGTTTCTTGGTTCTTCATGTATATATCCAAAACTTGCGCCACAACCAATTAATGAGGATTCGCTCTTAACCGGGCCTTTGGAACAGACCAACCAGGCCTATGCGCTTGCAAAAATTGCCGGAATCGTACAAGTCCAGTCAACCCGAAAGCAGTACGGTCTGCCGTGGATCAGCGCAATGCCCACCAACTTGTACGGACCGGGCGATAATTTCAATCCGGCCGGCGCACATGTCCTGCCCGCGCTACTGCGCAGATTTCACGAAGCCACACAAAGCCAGGCCAAAGAAGTGCAGGTTTGGGGAACTGGAAGCCCACGACGTGAGTTCCTCCACGTCGATGACCTTGCAGCGGCCTGTATCCACCTGTTAAAAAACTATGACGATGACATCGCGCTGAATGTGGGTACTGGCGAAGATATCTCCATTAAAGAGCTCGCCGAAATGATTGCTCAAACCACTGGGTTTACCGGCCGCATCACCTGGGACACCACCAAGCCCGATGGAACACCACAAAAACTTCTCGAAGTATCGCGGATCAATGCCACCGGCTGGAAAGCCAGCATTGACCTAGCCAACGGCCTGAAATCCACCTACCAGTGGTACCTCGACAACGTTTCCACTTTGCGCACCTAACCAATCCGTTTTGAAGAGCCAACGGGGAGTTGAGACAAGTAGATGATCAAAACGTTCAATCAACTCACTCAACGATTAGAACCACCGCTGTTGAGCATCGTGACCGTTACGCACAACGATTCCGAAGGTTTGCTCGAAACTCTCGAATCAATTTTCACTCAACGCCGCGGGCTTAATCGAACTCAGGTGGTCGTGGTCAATGCATCACCTGGCGGGGCGTCAACTCAACTAACGAATCAATTCCTACGCCGTCGCGACACTGTGATCGCTGAACCCGACAAAGGTATCTACGACGGTATGAATAAGGGCTGGCGGTCCTCTAGTGGCCGGTTTGTGCAATTCCTTAACAGCGGCGACACGTTTTTCGATAATTCAAGCCTGGGCGTAATTACTGATGCGCTGACCAGTCATCCAGGAGCGCGCTGGGCCATCGGGCGAGCGATGCACCAATTCGGTGGAGCTAAAGCGCCCAGCGAAAGATTATTGAGGACCAATCAAGGGGAAACTAGAACCTCTTGCGAAGCAGCCACACCGTCAACAACGAAATCTGCCGCCACATCAATGTTGCGTTTAATGACAGCCAATGCAATCGGGCCCAGTTCATGGTGATGAGTTGCACTTCCAACAAAGCCGACAACTTTTCCATCTAGCTCAACATCGTCGCCATGTTTGGGCAAATGCGCATTGGTGGAACCATCGAGATGCAACATCACTAACCGCCGCGGTGGCTTGCCCAAATTGTGAACTCGGGCAACTGTTTCTTGGCCGCGGTAACAGCCCTTATTCAGGTGTACAGCCGTTTCAATCCAGCCGACCTCATGAGCGATGGTTTTGTGATCGGTCTCAAAGCCAATACGTGGTTCACCCGCGGCAATGCGAAGTGCCTCAAAAGCCCAGATGCCAGCTGGCTTGCCCCAGGTCTTGGCTAGCTCGTTGAGCTTGGCTCGCGCCAGAAGTGCATAGGAACCTCGATCAGTGACTACGACGACCGCATCAGCGACGTCCACGCGGCCGGGAAACCACACGAGCGCCCACTCCGGCGTAACATCGGCCACCGCAACATCAAGCATGAAGCGCATCGAGTCCAAGAACGCCAACAAATCCGCGCGGCGATCGCCTTCGGTGATCAACCATGTCGTCGAACTGTCATCTACCAACCAAAAATGGTGTTCCACATGACCATGGGGTGAGAGCACCAAACCTTGACGCGCCTGACCCGGTTGAAGGTCTTCGACATGCTGGCTGATCAGGGAATGCAACCACGACAAACGCTCAGACCCAGTTACCGCGATAACACCGCGATGAGACAGATCAACAAATCCTTCGCCGGCTTCTAGGGCGCGTTGTTCTCGAAGTGGATCGCCGTAGTGCCAAGCCACGCCTGCGTCATGCGGATCGAGTTCCGGGTCAATGGCGATGGCATCGGCAATCTCAAGCAGCACACTTCGATAGGTACTCATCAGTTCTGGCACTTTTTACATAAACCTTGAATGGCAAAGTGATCAATATCGACGGCAAAACCATGGTCTGCGTGCAGGGCTGCGACTAAACCATCTGCAGCATCCACTGATACTTCAAGAACTTCCTTGCACTTACTGCACACCAAATGCAGATGTGCGTGGTGATCCGCCAAGTGATATGTCGGGGAGCCATGGCCTAGATGTGCATGGCGTACTAGGCCAATTTCCTCAAGCACTTCCAGGTTTCGATACACGGTTGACAAGTTCAACGTCGAGTCTGCAATTTGCGCCTGCCGCAAGATTTCCTCATGGGTGCCATGCTCAAGGTGGGCAACCGCATCAAACACAGCTCGGCGTTGATTCGTCAGGCGATATCCGCGATCCTTCAATCGCTCGCTGAGCAGATCGGCATTCATAAAAACAGTCTCTCACTAACCTGCAAGCAGGCTCAACTGCGCGGACTTAAAGGCTTTTTGAAGGTCAGCCAATGCGCTTAAGGCGAGCCGAAACATGCGATTGAAGGGGCTGACCCACTGCGGCCATGTCATAGGCCCACAGCAAATCGCCTTCTACTAAGCCGTACAGGCGAACACCAGCCGAATACTCCTTGGACGTGACGGTGCGAGCCACCACATCGGTTTGGATCTCCACTTGTGCGCCATTGACTGAACCGACGTAGATTTCAACAATGCCGGTGGGGTGCGCAACAGTTACTTCAAGGTTGTTATCGGGTTGCGGGCGCCAAAAACCTGACTCCATATCCAACGGGCCCATGGGGTTTCCGTTGTCGTCAATTTTCCAGGTGCGCGACCAGTAGGACAAAAACGGTCGACCATCATGGGCGAAGGTGACCTCTTGGCCAAATTGGAAGGATTGCGTTGTGGGGTAGCCGCCGACACCGGCACCAGCCCACGTGCCAATCAGCCACGCGTATGGCACGAGTTCGGACGGCAGGTCAGGGGTCAATTCCACGTTCGCCAATTCCTTCCTTGAAAGCTTCTTCGTAAGAGAGCCTATTCAACCAATACTTAGTGGGAACTGCGCGACAGACGCAGAATTAGCACTACGGAAATAGCCGCCACGGCCAAGAAGCCCACGACCAACAACCCTGCAGCCACCTGTGTCACGCACTAGACAGTAGTGCTCTCACGCACACAAAAGCCCCAACTAGCCAAAAACCAGTTGGGGCTTTTGCAACCTGTGAGGGTTAAGCCGGAATCGCTACCTCAACCTCGGCAACTTCACCGAGCTGAGCTACTACTTGGCGGTCTACCTGAGCACCTGGTGCCAGTGTGCGAAGCGTCCACGAGCCGGGAGCGGCGAAGAAGCGGAAGTGTCCGGTTGCTGAGGTTGGAACCTCAGCGGTGAACTCTCCCGTGCCATCAAGCAGTCGAACGTAGGCACCGCCGACGGGCTCGCCCGCGCGGGATACAACGCCTTGAATCACTGTTTCCTTGGCCATATCTAGTCCTTCGATAGAAAGTCCGCCAGCAGTTGCGCCGCACATTAGGCAGCGCCACCTTCTGGCTGTCCGGGGTTGTCACCGAGCTGAACAGGAACACCAACAAGTGCGCCGTACTCAGTCCATGATCCGTCGTAGTTCTTCACATTGGCAACGCCGAGAAGTTCATGCAACACAAACCAGGTGTGCGCTGAACGCTCGCCGATGCGGCAGTAAGCGATGGTGTCCTTACCCAAATCAACGCCTGCACCTTCGTACAGTGCCTTGAGCTCATCATCGCTCTTAAAGGTTCCATCGTCATTTGCTGCCTTGCTCCACGGAATGCTTGCCGCTGTGGGGATGTGGCCAGCACGCTGTGATTGCTCTTGAGGCAAGTGAGCCGGCGCAAGCAAACGACCTGCGTACTCATCAGGTGAACGCACGTCCACCAAGTTCTGCTTGCCAATGGCACTGAGAACATCGTCGCGGAAGGCCCGGATGCCCTTGTCCTGAGCCGAAGCCTTATACGAAGTAGCCGCACGCGTTGGGACATCGGCGACCAGTTCACGGGCATCAAGTTCCCACTTCTTACGTCCACCATCGAGCAAGCGAACGTCCTTGTGGCCATAGAGCTTGAAGTACCAGAACGCGTAGGAAGCAAACCAGTTGTTGTTTCCGCCGTAAATGATCACGGTGTCGTCATTGCTGATGCCCTTAGCTGACAGCAAAGCTTCGAACTGCGCTTGGTTGACGAAGTCACGACGGACTGCATCTTGCAATTCGCTCTGCCAATCAATGCGGACCGCATTGCGGATGTGGTTGGTTTCGTAGGCTGCGGTGTCTTCGTCAACTTCAACGAGGACAACCTTGGGGTCGTCAATGTGGGCTTGTACCCAATCTGCATCAACGAGAGCGTCAGTGCGACTCATTTTTTTGTTTCTCCTTGTAGGGAAGGGCGTAACCCAGGCCGGGGTGGCTCAGGTTTAGTACTTAAGAACGTGCAACAGAAGCAGCAGGCACTAG
Organism: uncultured Actinomycetes bacterium; assembly: GCA_903920865.1. Taxonomy (GTDB): domain Bacteria; phylum Actinomycetota; class Actinomycetes; order UBA12327; family UBA12327; genus AcAMD-2. The sequence continues at coordinate 24,754 of CAIXNN010000056.1, read as the reverse complement.
TCGCTCGGTCGAGCCACCAGTAATGCGACGAATGATCAAGAACATCTCGCAACCCAGGCAAAACTCAAATGCCGCATTAAGGAACGCTGCAGCCAAGGCCATCGCCGTTGCAATGACACCCACAGTGGTCAAGCCCGTAACAAAACCCAGCGTTGCAACAACACCGAAGGCCAAACCAACGGCCTGGGCAAAACGTGGCGGTGCAGCAGCTTCGAGCTCGCTGGGGGGCGACAAGCGTGGTCGAATGAGCTTCTTGAACAACACTCCGTACGGAGCCGCGTGCAGTCCGAGGAGGGCGCCAAGAGCAAAGACAATCGTTTGCAGGCCCAGCACCAGGGCTGACTGCGTGATCAGACCAAGGGCAAGAACAACTGTGGTGACAGTGGCACCGAAGCGAAGTCCACGGGGATCTACATACATTTCAATTTCTCCTGACACTTGAAACTTCTGGGGGAAGGGTTGAGAAAAAAATCTCTGGGGGCAGGTGAGGCGCTAGCACCATCCGCGGGACTTGTTCGCTCTGCCTGTTAAGCAACAGGGGTTCGTCGAACTCTCACCGCATTAGAAAATTTGACACAGGCAGGTGGCCACGCGACACAGGTCGATCGCGCGCCGTTTGGTGAGAAGCACCTGTCCTGACATACCTATAAGGGTAAGCAATAACTGATTGCGATGTCACGCGGGTCTTACTTATTGAGATGCAGTGAGGTTATTGCATATCTTTCGCACAAACTCAGGCGTAGAACTACATCAATTCGCCCAGTGCAGCAATCACATCAGCTTTGCGGGGGGCGCCAGTTGCTCGACGAACAATGTGTCCGTTGGAGTTGACCACCAGCACCGTGGGGGTGCGACGAATGTCGAAGTGACGAACCAAATCAAGACGAGACTCAGCGTCTATTTCAAAGTGTGCAACACCTTCGACCATTGAGGTGACTTCATCGAGAATCCGCTGTGTTGCTCGACAAGGCGCACAAAAAGCCGAGGAAAATTGAACCAACGTTGCTCGCTGTCCAAGCGGACCACCAAGATCCTCCGCTGTGATGTCGCCATGTGGGCCGGCGGCCTTGGCCCGCACGCCATCAGGATCCTCAAGTTCACCCGGTGGAGCGTTGTCCGGCAACGGTCGTGGCGCCTTTACCGTTCGCATCAGCCCATCGGTTCGCTTTCGATACAGCCCAAAAGCGGTGGCCAACAACAAGACCACAATCAGAACGAGGAAGTGGTTCACTGCACTACCCAACCACAATCGATGCCACAGCGAATACCGGTCCAGCAGAAAGGAAAACCGCTAGCACTACTGCCACCAGGGCGCTGGAGGCGTCAAGGCCACCTGAGAAATCGCGCGTGCGAACCAATAACAGGCTTGTCAATGAGCACAGCGCGACAACAACACCGGTTGAAAACGCCAACAACAGGTTGACCGAATCTAGAACAAATCGCGCAACCAATAAGGCAACTAGCGGTGCAAGCAGAAGTTCCAATCCTGCCCTGACTTTTGAGCGCCAGTTTGAAAAGTCTGCCTCATATCTGGAAATAACCAGGCCACTGATGATCAGTGCCAGGCCGGCAAGTAACGGCAACCGAAGGAACGAAGCCCGACTCAGTGGAACCCACAATGTCCCGGCAGCCCCAATGACCGAGAGCGACACAACGGTGGACAGAGTCCGAACAACGTTGCCTTTCTTACCAAGGCCAATGAGTTGGACGCACACCGAAACAAAGACAATCAAACCCACGATCGGTGCCAGATAGTTAGCACTTCCTGCCTCACCAGAGCCGTATTGTGCGGCAAGCAAAGTCCCAGCAAGCGCGGCTAAGCCCGAGTAGAGAAAGACTGACAGAGTCAGTTCGTCAAAAGTATCAACAAATACCCGCGGAATAAGCAGACGCAAAATTACCAGCGCGAAAACAAAAGCCAACGCCGTTGGCCCAGCTCCTGCAAGTCCGGCTAAGGCCAAGACAGCGCCACCAACGATGTAGGCAAGCGCTGCGGTCATGCGCCAATAGTGTCAGCAAGCCTGCAGCCAGCGTGAGCGTGACCAAATCTGCCTCATCAGGTAGATTAGGGGCTTGGCGAACTCCCGATCGGAGGTTCATGCATGGCATCACTGATGCTGCTCACCTCGCGCATGCACGCCTCCACTGAGATTCTGCCCGCACTGGGACTGCTGAGCCATCACGTCAAAATTGTTGGAACTGAGCCGTCGGTCCTGGTTGATGCTCCGGTTTGTGACCTGATCTTGGTTGACGCACGTCAAGACTTGCCCGGAGCTAAAGCCCTATGCCGACTTTTGCGTACAACAGGGGTCAGCGTCCCGGTCATCGCCATTACCACTGAAGGCGGCTTGGCTGCGCTGACCGCCGAATGGGGACTTGACGACGTTCTCATAGATTCAGCTGGACCTGCAGAAGTTGAAGCTCGACTACGGATGGCTATTGGCAGGCTCGCCCTTGACACCGGAACCAGCGCGCCCGATGAGATCACTAGTGGACCTGTGACCATCGACGAAGGAAGCTACACCGCCAAAGTACGCGGACGCATTCTTGATTTGACCTTCAAGGAATTTGAACTTCTCAAGCACCTGGCCCAACATCCAGGTCGAGTATTTACGCGCGCGCAACTTTTGCAAGAGGTGTGGGGCTACGACTACTTCGGTGGCACACGAACTGTTGATGTTCATGTCCGACGTCTTCGCGCCAAACTCGGCACTGATAACGAAGCCTTGATCGGAACTGTTCGCAATGTGGGCTACCGCTTCGTCATGCCACCTCGGGTAGATGAAGTTATTCGCTCCGACTCCCCCTCATTGGTGTGAAGCAGCCCCTGCGCCTGACGGTAAGCCGCCGACTTAGCCATGTAGATCTAAGCGCGGTGAACAAACTCATTGAGAAAGTTACTGATGCCGACGGGCTTCGCCCCCTTTCTGAGCATGTTTTTCTCCATCTGCGCCACGGTGGCGACAGTCAGGTCATCCACCTGCTGGCACGCGACGATTCAGACGAACTCGTGGGCTATGCGCACTTAGATATCACCGACGCGATCGAAGGATCGAGCGCTGAGTTATGCGTTGATCCTGCGCACCGAAGCCAAGGTGTAGGAAGAGCTCTCGTGCACAAACTTCAGCAAGAAATCCCTGACCATCGCCTCAGACTTTGGGCTCATGGTGAAAACTCCGCATCGATGGCTTTGGCAACTCGAATGGGATTCACTCGTTCTCGCACATTGCTGCAAATGAGACGGTCTTTGTTTGCTCCTCTTCCTGATCCTGACCTGCCAGCAGGCATTACTGTTCGCAGCTTCAACGTTGGTAGCGATGAAACTGAATGGCTGGCCACCAATCATGAGGCTTTCGCTAATCACCCCGAACAAGGCAGCTGGGATCTCTCCGCCCTTGATGCGCGCATGGGTGAGGCCTGGTTTGATCCAGCAGGATTCTTCGTGGCCATTCATGAGGAAAGCCAGAGCATGGCTGGCTTTCACTGGACCAAGGTGCACGGCGAATTTGTCACGCACGAGCACGACTCACAGGGCATGCACTCCCACGAAACCACCACGTCCAAGCTCTCTCCTGACGATGCCCACCAACACGGTCACGATCCAATCGGCGAGATCTATGTCATTGGCGTTCGTCCCGCCTTTGCCGGACACGGTTTAGGCAAGGCGCTCGCGCTCATCGGGCTTCGCTACCTGCGCAGCCTCGGATTGCCTGATGCGATGTTGTACGTGGAGGCTGACAATGACCCTGCCCGCAAACTTTACGAATCGCTGGGCTTTACCCACTGGGACACCGACGTGATGTTTGCAGCCCCAAGCCCATCGGGCACCATAGAGGGGTGAGTGCCAAGGGAAAAGGTGAGCAGGAAGAGAGCACAAACCTGCCTGCTGATCGCTTCCTTGACCGGGAAATTTCGTGGTTGTCGTTCAACGAACGCGTTCTTGAACTAGCTGAAGACCCCACAATCCCGCTACTTGAACGCACCCGATTCTTGGCAATTTTTTCAAGCAACCTTGACGAGTTCTTCATGGTCCGCGTGGCCGGCCTCAAACGGCGCCTTGCCACCGGCATTGCAGTCAAAGCTGCAAGCGGACACCACCCGCGGGCCGTCTTAGGGGGAATCTGGGATCAAACCAGGGCGCTGGTACATCGACAATCGCGGTGTTTGCACGACCACATCGTTGTTGACCTGGCTAGTGAAGGAATCGAGATTCCTCGGTGGGCTGACTTAACCATTGATGAGGCCGATGCCACCACCGAATTGTTTCGCACGGAAATCTTTCCGGTCCTTACTCCACTAGCTGTTGATCCGGCTCACCCATTCCCCTACATCTCTGGGCTCTCGCTCAATCTGGCTGTCGTTGTGCGTAACCCACAATCGGGAACCGAGCTGTTTGCGCGAGTCAAGGTCCCGCCGCTGCTGCCCCGCTTTCTCCAGGTCAGCCCGAATCGATTCGTTCCCCTTGAAGATGTCATCGCCGAACACCTACAAGACCTTTTCCCCGGCATGGAAATCCTTCAGCACCATAGCTTTCGAGTAACACGCAATGAAGACGTAGAAGTTGAAGAAGACGATGCGGAAAATCTGCTCGATGCCCTTGAACGCGAACTTAACCGACGGCGTTTTGGTCCGCCGGTGCGTCTTGAAGTTGAAAACACGATGGATCCCTACGTCCTAGACCTGTTGATGCGCGAATTAGAGGTCACCAAAGATGAGGTCTTCTCCGTTCAAGGTCCGTTAGACCTGTCAGGATTACAAGCCATCGCAGCCCTGCCGCGCGAAGACTTGAAGTTCCCAACCTTCTTGCCTAAGACCCATCCAATGCTCGCTGAAGTTGAGACTTCGTCACCACCCGATGTCATCGCAGCGATGCGCCACCGTGACATCTTGTTGCACCACCCCTATGACTCTTTTGCTACTAGCGTCCAGCGCTTTCTGGAACAGGCAGCAGCTGATCCCCAAGTTTTAGCTATCAAACAAACGCTGTATCGCACAAGTGGTGATTCGCCCATCGTTGACGCCCTGGTTGATGCAGCAGAAGCTGGTAAGCAAGTTTTGGCTGTTGTTGAAATCAAGGCACGTTTTGATGAAGAAGCAAACATCACCTGGGCTCGAACGTTAGAACAAGCCGGCGTTCACGTTGTCTATGGACTTGTCGGATTAAAGACGCACTGCAAACTCTCAATGGTGGTACGCAGGGATTCCGACGGACTGCGCCGCTACACCCACATCGGAACCGGGAACTATCACCCGAAAACGGCCCGTAACTATGAAGACTTCGGTCTACTCACCGCAGATCCAGCCGTCGGTGAGGACGTTGCTGACTTATTCAACCAACTCAGCGGTTACGCCCGTGCCACTGACTACGAGCGACTTCTAGTGGCTCCGCATTCGGTGCGAACGGGTTTGATCAAACGGATTCATCGCGAGATTGACAACCACAAGAAGGGGCTCGCCTCCGGAATCCGCATCAAAATCAATGCAATCGTTGATGAAGCGTGCATTGATGCGCTCTACCTTGCTTCACAGGCAGGTGTTCAGGTGGAAATTTTTGTCCGCGGAATTTGTGCTGTACGTCCGGGGATACCCGGCCTGTCGGAGAACATCAAGGTGCGCAGCATCTTGGGACGCTTCCTTGAACATTCACGTGCCTTTGTCTTCAACAATGGCGGAGATCCAGAAGTGTGGATTGGAAGCGCGGACTTGATGCACCGCAACCTTGACCGACGCGTTGAGGCACTCGTGCGCATTGATAACCCAGCTCACGTCCTTGAGGTGAGCGAGATCTTTGACGTGGCATTTGCAGACACGACAACTGCTTGGCACCTTCAAGGTGATGGGCAGTGGATTCGAAGGATCGGAGAGGTTGACCTCCAAGAAAAACTGATTGCCACCCACACCCGACGGCAACAACTGTGAACGAGCCCTCTTCAGCAGATATCTACGCAGCCGGGGCGATCATCTGGCGCGGAGACCCCGATAATCCTGACATTGCGCTGATCCATCGACAGCGTTATGACGACTGGACCTTTCCCAAGGGCAAACTAGAGGAAAACGAACACCCTTTAGTTGCCGCAGTTCGCGAGGTATACGAAGAAACAGGTGCCCGAATCGCCTTAGGGGCGCCCCTTCCTGGTCGCGACTACGCCGAGGGACAACTCCGAAAGCACGTCTACTACTGGGCCGGCAAATACCTCGACGGTGACTTCACCATAAATGATGAGGTTGACCAAGTGCGATGGGTTGATCTGACCACTGCTCGCCAACTCATGACGTACCCCGCTGACTACCCGGTTCTTGATGCCTTTGAAAAGCAAGAAAGAAAAACTGTTCCTATCGTTTTGATTCGTCACGCAAAAGCAAAGTCTCGATCGCAGTGGAGCGATGACGACCACCTTCGTCCGCTGACCGCACGCGGCGGCACCCAAGCTGAACGCTTCGCTCACGAAATCTCATCCATTTATGAACCTTTGACCGTGATCAGTTCTGGGTGGCTGCGTTGCATGCAAACTGTTAGCCCCTACGCAGGCTTGGTGAACCAACCGCTCGCCGAACTTGACGTACTCGGTGAAACTGAATTTGACGATGAACCGGCGTTGGCGCTTGAAGCCTTCCGACAATTGATCAATAACGCATCAGCTAACCGTCAGGGTCTGATCGCCTGTTCCCACGGAAATGTGATGCCAGCACTGCTGCTCGAGGCCCTGAACCACCAGGTCGCCGCCATGGACCACGAGCCCTTGTCCAAGGGAGAGTTCTTGATCGTTCACCTAGGCACACTCTCGGGCCAGGTTGTGGCTCTCGAACGCCACTTGCCCTGACGCCGGCGCACAAGCGTCAGCGATTGTTCACCTGCCGTTCACCTTGTACCGCCCCGTTGGCTACTTATCCCGCCTACTTTTCACTCATCAGGTTAAACACCCGTCAAACCGTGACGGTCCTTCGAGAAGAGGTCAGATGAACGCCAGCACTGCCCGCAGAGGATTTGCCGCTGCAGCCATCGTGCTCAGTCTTACTTTTGCGCTTAGCGCATGTGGGGGAAACTCCAACAACAATGCAAGTTCAAATAACGCAAAAATTGATTGTTCAACGGGATCGATCAAGGCCAGCGGATCCACCGCACAAAAGAACGCCATTGCTGACTGGATCAACAACTACCAAAGTGCCTGCACCGGTGCAACGGTTGATTACCAAGCGGTTGGCTCAAGTGCTGGCATTGCTGACTTCGTCAACAAGCAAACAGCTTTCGCAGGTTCAGACTCCGCACTCAAGCCCGAAGACCAGCCAAAGGCCGATGCGCGTTGCGCCACCGGAAAGGCCCTCGACATTCCCATGGTCGGTGGAGCTATCACCTTGGCCTACAACGTCAACGGGGTTGACTCGCTCACTCTCACGCCAGCTGTTATCGCTGGCATCTTCAACAACTCGATCACGAAGTGGAACGATTCCAAGATTGCTGACTTGAACAAGTCCGTCACCCTTCCTGATGCCACGATCGCTCAGTTCCACCGCTCCGACGGCTCGGGAACCACGGATAACTTCACCAAGTACTTGGCAGCAGCCGCACCTTCCGTGTGGAAGCTCGGCAATGACAAGGCTTGGAAGGCAACCGGTGGCCAAGGTGCCAAGGGCAACGACGGGATTGCTTCCGCATTGAAGTCCACCGATAACTCCATTGGTTACGTCGAGTTGTCCTTCGCACAAGATGCTGCACTGAAGGTTGCCAGCGTTGACAACGGAGCTGGAGCCGTAGAGCCCAACGCACAAACAGCCGCCGCAACCATCGCCAAGGCAACGCGGGTTGACGCCAGCTCGAACATCAAGCTGAAGGTGGACTACACGATTAAGTCAGCCGACGCTTACCCGATCGTGTTGGTGACCTACGAAATCACCTGCCAGAAGGGACTGGGCAGTTCCGATCTGGCCTTGACCAAGTCCTTCCTGACCTACACCGCATCCGATGCTGCCCAAGCTAACTTGGCCGACAATGGATACGTACCCATTAGCGGAGATTTGCTGACTGCAGTTCGTGCATCAGTGGCCTCCATTTCCTAGCAATTTCAGGTACCGCCCGTACCGCACACGAGCCCTCACCCCACCGGGTGGGGGCTCGTGTGACGTGTGGGGAACAGTCGGCAAGATAAGCCCAACGAACTGGCCAACTTCCCCCCAAAGCCAACCGTGTTGAGGGAGCATGAACAGGTGACGCAGTTGTTAAGCCCGCAGGTTCAGCCCCCTCTTGGGAGAAGTTCGCGACCACGCGATGCTGCCTTTGCCGGCATCTCGCGCGGATCTGGAATCATCGTTTTGTTCACGATGGGTGCCATCGGCGCCTTCCTTCTTTGGAAGGCCTTGCCCGCTCTTCGGGCTAACACGGTCCCGTTTTTAACATCAACACAATGGTTCCCCGACGACCCGCAACCGAAATTTGGAATTGCTGCACTCGCATTTGGAACCCTGTTGAGCTCTGTCATCGCCATGGTTATTGCCGTTCCCGTTGGCCTTGGAGTCGCGCTCTACACCTCGCATTACGCGCCACGCCGTTTTGCTCCAACGCTTGGTTACGTCGTCGACCTACTCGCAGCCGTTCCCTCCATCATCTTCGGATTGTGGGGATTGCAAATCTTGATGCCTAACAGCATCGGTCTGTGGCGCTGGTTTGATCAACATCTTGGATTCATCCCGCTCTTTAACAACAGCCAAAACATCTACACCCGCTCAATCGCCCTTGCCGCCGTAGTTTTGGCGATCATGATTTTGCCCACCGTGTCAGCAATCTCGCGTGAGGTGTTCAACCAAGTGCCCCCCGGCCACATTGAAGCCGCTTTAGCTCTTGGCGCCACTCGCTGGGAAACCATGCGCACCGCAGTCTTCCCGTTCGCTCGTCCGGGCATGGTCAGCGCGGCCATGTTGGGACTGGGCAGAGCCCTTGGTGAAACCATCGCTGTTGCATTAATTCTGTCAGCGACCTTCTCCATCAACTGGCATGTGACAGAACCCGGCGGCAATACCTTCGCTGCCAACATTGCCTTGAAATGGAATGAAGCAGGCAACATCGGTCTTGGCGCATTGATTGCATCCGGCCTTGTTCTCTACATCATTACTTTCGCTGTGAACATGGCCGCGCGCGTTGTCGTCGAACGCCGTCGAGACTTCTCGGGGGCTAACTGACATGACAATGACGCAAGGCACAATCACCAGTGAAGAGCTGCACGACCTTTTGTCACAACGCAAGTTGCCGCGGTGGAATACCGCAGCCGTTTTGGCAACCTCTGTCGCTGCAGCCATCTTGTTGTCGTTGATGACACCGATCAGCGGAGTCGCCGGGACCACCGTGGTGGCATTTGTCCTCTTTCTCGTCCTGCAAACCTGGCTGAGTTTTGCTGTTGAGGGCTCTCGCTACGCTATCGATCGCCTTGCCTCCACATTTTTAGTCTCTGCCCTGGTCGCCGCACTTGTTCCGCTGGCTTCAATCCTGCTGACGGTTCTGGTGCGTGGGTTCCACGCATTCAATGCAGGCTTCTTGACCTCCACCATGCGCAATGTCAGCCCGCGCAAACCCGGTGGCGGCATTTTGCACGCCCTGATCGGCACCGTGGAACAAGTCGCTATTGCGGCAGCCATCGGAATTCCCCTGGGAGTGTTGGCCGCGGTTTACCTTGTCGAATTCGGCAATAGAAGTCGCCTTGCACGCAGCGTGAGCTTCTTCGTCGATGTCATGACCGGCATTCCATCCATTGTTGCCGGTTTGTTTGTTTACACCGGATTGATTCTCACTCTTGGACTGCAACGAAGTGGCTTTGCCGCTGGGATTGCTTTAGCTATCTTGATGATCCCCGTCGTGGTTCGCTCAACCGAAGAAATGTTGCGATTAGTCCCGCGAGATCTTCGTGAAGCCTCCTACGCACTGGGGGTTCCTAAGTATCGGACGATCCTTCGAGTCGTGATCCCGTCAGCATCAACAGGCATCATCACCGGTGCCATGCTTGCCGTTGCTCGCGTCACTGGAGAAACAGCGCCATTACTTTTGACCACCTTCCTCACGCAGTCGATTAACATCAATCCATTCAATGGCCCTCAGGCCTCACTTCCAACCTATGTTTGGGACCAGATCGGAAGTGGCACCACGGCATCCATTGACCGGGCCTGGGCCGGAGCCCTTACGCTCATCTTGCTAGTGATGATTCTCAACCTCAGTGCGCGAGCTATCGCGCGACTGTCACGAGTGAAGTAGGGACATGGCAAAGCGCATCGACGTTTCTGACTTGAACGTCTACTACGGCACCTTTCTTGCCGTTGAAGGCGTGAACTTAGTTGTCGAACCGCGCGCTGTGACAGCTTTCATTGGCCCCTCCGGCTGCGGCAAGTCAACAGTGTTGCGAACCCTCAACCGCATGCACGAAGTAACTCCTGGGGCTCGCATCGAGGGCAAAATCTTGCTTGACCACGAAAACATTTACGGTCCGGACATTGACCCAGTCAACGTGCGCAGCACCATCGGCATGGTGTTCCAAAAACCCAACCCATTTCCGACGATGTCAATCTACGGAAACGTTGTGGCGGGCATCAAACTCAAAAAGCGCACCAAGAAGTCTGAGCTTGACGATGTCGTTGAGTCCTCACTTCGTGGCGCCAACCTGTGGGAAGAAGTCAAGGATCGCCTGGACCGACCTGGCAGTGTGCTCTCCGGCGGGCAGCAACAGCGCTTATGCATCGCGCGCGCGATCGCGATTCAACCCCAGGTCCTGCTGATGGATGAACCCTGCTCAGCGTTGGACCCTATTTCGACTCTGGCCATCGAAGAACTCATTCACGAATTGAAGCAGCAATACACAATCGTAATCGTGACGCACAATATGCAACAGGCTGCTCGCGTCTCGGACACCACCGCATTCTTCAATATCGCTGGAACGGGCAAGCCCGGTAAACTCATTGAAATGAACACCACAGCAAACATTTTTGGTTCGCCATCAGAAAAGGCGACTGAGGATTACATTTCGGGACGGTTTGGATAACTCATGACAACATCTACCTACAACGTTGCAGGCATGACGTGCGAACACTGTGTCGCCTCGGTTACGCAAGAGCTTTCTGCGATCCAAGGTGTGACATCGGTGTCGGTAGATCTTGAAACCGGAGCAGTGCGCGTTGAAAGTGCAACCGAGTTGCCCATTGATGCGGTAACCGAGGCCATCGACGAAGCCGGCTACACGCTAGTTTGACCACCTGAGGGCTTTCCTAGCCTGAGCAGGTATTCTTTATCGGAACCAGATAGTGGTTCCAGCCGAGCATTCGGCTCACTCCACCGAGGGGACACATCCCATGCCAGCCATAGTGCTGCTTGGCGCCCAATGGGGCGACGAGGGCAAGGGCAAGGCCACCGACCTACTTGGCAGTTCCGTCAACTACGTCGTTCGCTACCAAGGCGGCAACAACGCCGGACACACTGTTGTTGTAGGCAACGAGAAATATGCTCTTCACCTTCTACCCTCGGGCATCTTGACTCCTGAATGCATTCCAGTCATCGGTAATGGCGTGGTGGTCGATCCCGCAGTCCTTCTGCAGGAAATCTCTGACCTGAACGACCGCGGTGTTGATACCTCTAAGTTGTTGCTTTCCTCAAGTGCACACTTGATTGCGCCCTATCACGTCATGCTCGATAAGAGTTCTGAGCGATCATTGGGTGAGGCCAAAATTGGAACCACAGGTCGCGGCATCGGTCCGGCCTACGCGGACAAGGTCGCTCGCTTAGGCATTCGCGTACAGGATTTGTTTGACGAAAAGATTTTGCGGCAAAAAGTTGAAAGTGCCCTGGTGAGCAAAAACGAACAACTCGTCAAGGTGTACAACGAAGAGGCCATCACTGTGGAGGAATCCACTGATTACTTGCTCTCGTTTGCAGAGGCGCTGCGCCCGTACGTCACCGATACCTCATTAGTTCTCAACAAGGCCCTAGACCAAGGCGCCGTAGTCCTGCTTGAAGGTGGGCAAGGCACATTGCTCGACGTTGATCACGGCACCTACCCCTTCGTGACCTCCTCCAACCCCACAGCCGGTGGGGCTTGCAGCGGATCCGGCATCGGACCTACTCGCATTACGCGCACCATAGGAATCATCAAGGCTTACACAACGCGGGTGGGCTCTGGACCATTCCCCACCGAACTTTTGGACAACGACGGTGACCAGCTACGCGAAATTGGTGGTGAGCGCGGCACAACAACGGGACGTAACCGTCGATGTGGTTGGTACGACGCGGTTGTTGCTCGCTACGCCACACGAGTCAATGGCCTTACCGATTTCTTCCTCACAAAACTTGATGTGCTCAGCGCGTGGGATGAAATTCCAGTCTGCGTGGCCTACGAAGTTGACGGTCAACGTGTTGAGGAACTCCCCGATTCACAAACCGACTTCCACCACGCAAAGCCAATTTACGAAATTCTTCCGGGCTGGAAGAGCGATATCTCTAGCGCCCGCGAGTTCAGTGACCTACCGGCGAATGCACAGTCCTACGTAAGGTACTTGCAGGACATTTCGGGAGCACCGATTTCGGCAATAGGCGTGGGGCAAGCCCGCGATGCAACCATTGCGCTGGCAGATTTCCTTTCCACCACACGCTCCGCTGGTGTTCGGTAGCCTGACTTTATGAAAGTTCTCGTCATTGGAAATGGCGGCCGCGAGCATGCTCTCATCCGTGCATTAAGCCAAGACTCAAGTGTGACCGGCATTTGGTGTGCGCCAGGAAATGGTGGCACCGGTCAGCACGCAACCAACATCGACGTTGATGCGACAAATCCTGCAGCCGTTGCGACCCTGGCTAGCGAGCTTGCCATTGATCTGGTGGTCGTCGGCCCTGAAGCCCCACTTGTTGCCGGAGTCGCCGATGCGGTGCGCGAACTGGGGATTGCCTGCTTTGGTCCTAGCGCGGCAGCTGCCCAACTTGAAGGAAGCAAGGCCTTTGCCAAGGAGGTCATGGCTGCGGCCTCAGTGCCCACGGCACGATCTTTTGCTTGTACCAACTCTGATCAAGCTGAAGCTGCCCTTGATGCGTTCGGGCCTACCTACGTTGTCAAAGATGACGGTCTAGCCGCTGGCAAAGGTGTAGTTGTCACCGATGATCGTGCGCAAGCTTTGGCTCATGCGCAAGATTGCGATCGGGTGGTCATTGAGGAATTCCTTGATGGGCCTGAGGTTTCGCTGTTTGTCATCACGGATGGAACTGACGCACTCGCGCTATCGCCGGCTCAGGACTTCAAGCGCATCGACGACAACGACGAAGGACCAAACACCGGCGGTATGGGTGCCTACACTCCGCTGGAGTGGGCGCCTAACGATCTGATTGATGAAGTACTTGCCACCGTCGTACATCCCACCTTGCAAGAAATGCAAAAGCGTGGAACGCCCTTTAGTGGACTGCTCTATGTAGGCCTTGCTCTGACTTCACAAGGGGTGAAGGTCGTTGAGTTCAATGCTCGATTCGGCGATCCCGAAACTCAAGCAGTCCTTGCTCGTCTGGAAACTCCACTGGGGCAACTGCTCCTAGCAGCATCAAACGGCACGCTTAGCCAGCAGCCAGCCCTGATTTGGAATCCTGGATCGGCCGTAACAGTGGTACTAGCCGCGCCCGGTTACCCACAATCACCCCTAACCGGCGAAATTATCACCGGCATTGATCACGCTGAGGCCGTTGAAGGGGTGATGGTCTTGCACGCCGGCACCACGATCAATGCAGACGGCGAATTAACCAGCAGCGGTGGTCGAGTCCTTTCAGTAACAGCCACTGGCGCGAATTTGGAACAGGCCCGGGCACGCGCGTACGAAGCTTTAGGTCACATTGATCTTCGTGATGGTCACTACCGCACAGATATCGCACTTAAGGCAGCGCACTCCGCGTGATTTGTTTACAAGGTGGTGCTGAATTTGGTGCCGACTGCATCGCAATGGATCGCTTGCTCGTAGAAGCAGCGCGCAATGCCGGGCGCACCGGAGACATCGTTGTCACTGCCCTTGCAGGCGCCTCAGGGTTTGAATACGACACCGCAAACAACAATGGAATCAGGCACTTTTCCTCCATTGTGAAATCGGTTTACGGCAACGATGATGCGCCAAGTGTTATTGCCGCTCCTGATGCACGAGGCGACGAAGCCGGGGCACAGGCTGCCCTGCGTTCTGCAAGCATCATCGTGTTACCGGGTGGATCACCATCGCGCCTACTGAGCGCACTTATCGAACACAAACTTGACCAACTTCTCAAGGAATTCCTTGACGGCTCTGGGGGCATCCTGATGGGCGCAAGTGCCGGTGCGATGGTTTTGTGCGAACAAACCTGGTTGCCAGATCGTGGAAAACTTGCCGCCGGCCTGGCCCTGGTGCCCGGCTGCTTAGTTTTGCCTCACTTCAGTGCTGGTGGATTAGGCCGGCTGGATTCTGTTGGGGGGGCTGGTCCAGCTATCACCGTTCTTGGCTTACCCGAACAATCCGGACTCATTGTTCAGACCTCATCAACGAGCCAAACAGCCCTAGTCATGACATCGGTGGGAGCCAAGCCCTCAACAGTGATCAAGCCCAACTCCGGTGAACAACTTCTAGCCCTAGGCCAAAGCCTGACCGTGGAAGTTCCTGCCTAATTTCCCTACTGATGTGCTCATTTCGCATCCCCTTGACCCGTTATCAACTCAAGCCTCTATCGTTAAGGCATGAAAAAAGTTGCTGTCATCGCCTTGATTTCCCTGCTCGCCCTGACTGGATGTTCCAAGAAATCCAATCCAGCACCTGTGGCTTCGAACTCGGCCAACCCCAGTGCAAGCCAGTCAACCAGTAGCTACACCGGTCAAAAGCAAGACGGAACGCGATGCGGCCGCTGGCAGGCCAACGCAGACCTCAGCAACTGCGATCTTTCAAAGTCGGATATTTCACAACAGCAACTAGCAGCGGCGAACCTTTCCGGGGCGAACCTGACCAGTGCCACCCTGACGCAAACGGTTTTGACCAAAGCCAATTTGAGTAATGCCAACGCAACTGGTGCGCAAATTCGCGGAGCCCAGTTGGGTTCAGCCGTTATGACAAATGCGAACCTGTCAGGGGCCGATCTGTCCGCAACGAACGTGGGTGGAGCCAATTTGACCGGTGCCATCCTGACCGGTGCCATCCTGACCGGTACCACCTATAACGATGCCACGATTTGGCCTGCTGGATTCGATCCACTTGCTGCTGGGGCTACCAAGTTCTAGGAGCTAGTTTTCAAGTACGGCAGCGTCCACGCCCAACAGAACGACACTTCATACCGTCGACCTGAGAGAATGGACCTATGACCGCAGTTCCTAATGTGCTGGCCAGTCGGTATGCATCCAAGGCCATGGAAGATCTGTGGTCGCCAACTCAAAAGATCATCCTTGAGCGCCAGTTGTGGATTGCAGTACTGCAGGCCCAAAGCGATCTGGGCATAGAGATTGACGCCGGCGCAATCGCGGACTATCGAGCAGTCATCGAGCAGGTTGACTTGGACTCGATTGCAGCCCGCGAACGAGTCACTCGCCACGATGTCAAGGCTCGCATTGAAGAATTTAACGCCCTTGCAGGCCACGAGCAGATCCACAAGGGAATGACTTCTAGGGATCTGACCGAAAACGTTGAACAACTGCAGATTCGATCAGCGTTAACCCTGACCCGCGATCGCATCGTTGCAACTCTTGCCCGCTTAGGCCAACGCGCCAGCGAATACCAAAGCCTTGTTGTCACGGGACGAAGCCACAATGTGGCAGCTCAGGCCACAACCATGGGTAAGCGATTCGCCAGTTGCGCCGACGAACTTCTTTTTTCGTTGCAGCGTATTGAGGAATTGCTTGAGCGCTACCCACTGCGCGGCATTAAGGGACCGGTGGGCACTTCACAGGACATGCTGGACCTACTTGATCGCGATGAAGGCAAATTGGCCGAACTTGAACAACGCATCGCCACCCACCTTGGTTTTTCACACGTTCTGAACTCTGTGGGTCAGGTCTACCCGCGCTCCCTGGATTTTGATGTTGTCAGTTCACTGGTTCAAGCCAGCGCAGCGCCAAGCAATCTGGCTACAAGCATTCGCCTGATGGCGGGCAACGAACTGGTAACCGAAGGTTTCAAGGCTGGTCAAGTTGGCTCTAGCGCGATGCCACACAAAATGAACACCCGCTCTTGCGAACGCGTGAACGGATTATCCGTAGTGCTTCGCGGATACCTTTCCATGACCACTGAGCTTTCTGGTGATCAATGGAACGAAGGTGACGTGTCATGTTCGGTTGTGCGGCGGGTGGCCCTTCCTGATGCATTCTTCGCCATTGATGGTTTGTTTGAAACATTCCTGACAGTGCTTGACGAATTTGGTGTCTTCCCAGCTGTCATTGAACGTGAGCTCGCGCGCTACTTGCCGTTCTTAACCACGACGAAGATTCTGATGGCCTGTGTTCGCGCTGGAGTCGGTCGCGAAGTTGCCCACGAAGTGATCAAAGAACACGCCGTTGCAGTCGCACTGGAAATGCGCGAGAAGGCTTCCGCAGACAACGACCTTTTTGACAGGCTCGCAGAAGATGAGCGCTTGCCCCTGACTCACCAGGACATCCAAGCCCTTGTTGCTGAACCATTGACATTCACCGGTGCAGCCCAAGCTCAAGTCAATGCAGTTGTTGCCCGCATTAGCCAAGTCTTAGCCACCTACCCCGAAGCTGCCCGTTACTCACCCGGCGAGATCTTGTGACCACAACGCTTTTACCGCCAGATCCAGCCCACGATGAACTGCTAGCTGCCGGATTCGGTTTTCTGCACCAAGGCAAAGTTCGCTCACTGTATGAAGCCGCCGATGGCAACCTCTTGGTAGTGGCCAGCGATCGCATTTCTGCCTACGACTGGGTGCTTTCAACGCCGATTCCTGACAAAGGTCGAATTCTTACCAGCCTCTCGCTTTGGTGGTTTGACCAACTCAAAGACCTGGTTCCTCATCATGTGCTCTCTACCGACGTTCCCCAAGCGGTGGCGGGCAGGGCAATGATTTGCCAACGACTGGAGATGTTTCCTATTGAGTGTGTGGCGCGGGGATATTTGACCGGTAGTGGTCTCATCGAATACAACCAATCGTCAACTGTGTGCGGCGTTAAACTTCCCGCCGGTTTGCTTGATGGAAGTAAGCTAGACAAGCCGATCTTTACTCCTGCCACCAAAGCAGAACTTGGTGATCACGATGAAAATGTTGATTTTGCCCACGTAGTGGCAGCCATTGGGCAAGCCGATGCTGATGAACTGGCTCGCCTCACTCTGTCGGTTTATCAAAGAGCTGAAACTATCGCCGCCGAGCGCGGAATCTTGTTGGCAGATACCAAGTTTGAATTTGGGCGAAACGCGGCTGGGATCATTGTTCTGGGTGATGAAGTCCTTACACCGGATTCTTCACGCTTTTGGCCGGCTACTGGCTGGAAGCCAGGCTCTGCTCAACCGTCCTATGACAAACAATTCGTTCGGGATTGGTTGACCTCACCTGAATCTGGTTGGGATCGCACATCTGCGACCCCACCACCGGCACTTCCGGCCGAGATTGTGCAAGCAACTCGGGCTAAGTACCTTGAAGCATTCCAACTTCTCACCGGCGGTGACTTGGCATGAAGTGGTTAGTTACCGGTGGAGCCGGTTACATCGGTGCCCACATTGTTCGGGCCCTGAACACCGCTGGCCACGATGTGGTTGTCCTAGATGATCTTTCAACGGGCTTGCGCCGAAAGGTTTCAGAAGGTGTCCCCTTTATCCAAGCCTCAATCCTCGATACCGATGCTGTCACCTCAGCCCTTCGCACTGGCTTGATCGATGGAGTTGTGCACCTAGCCGCGAAAAAATCGGTTGAGGAATCAGTGCACAACCCGCACCTGTACTTCGAACAAAATGTTCTCGGCATGATGTCCCTGCTCGATGCTGTCAAGGCAGCGCAGATTCACCACTTTGTCTTAAGTTCAAGTGCGGCGATCTATGGCTCTCCTGATGGGCAACGTGTCAGCGAAGACACCACGCCGCTACCGGTTAATCCCTACGGACAAACCAAACTAGCCCAAGAGTGGTTACTGGCTGATTTAGTCAACTCCGGCTATGACTTGTCCTGGACCGCCTTGCGCTACTTCAACGTGGCCGGTGCCGGTGCCGATGATCTCGGTGACACAGGGGTGTTCAACCTGATTCCGATGGTCCTGCGAGCCTTGGATCAAGGTCAAGCCCCTCAAGTATTCGGAGATAGCTACCCCACACCTGATGGCACCTGTGTGCGCGATTACATCCACGTGCAAGACCTGGCTGATGCTCATGTGGCTGCTGTGGCCCATGTGGAAAGTGGCAGCAGGTCAAGCGTGTTTAACGTCGGGCGCGGACTGGGATTTAGTGTCCTAGAGGTTCTTGACGCTGTCAGAGCAGTCCTTGGTCGTTCCTTCGACCATCAGATTGCCCCAGCCCGTGCCGGCGATCCCGCATCCCTGGTGGCCGCCGTTGGGCGCATTGACACTGAACTGCGCTTTAGTGCGCATCGTGACTTGACCGACATGGTGGCCAGCGCGTGGTCAGCATGGCAAGCATTCCCACCCCGATAGACTGAGCAAACAATCGTCCCTGCAAGTTCAGGAGTGCCAGTGGCCCGCGTCGTCGTCGACGTCATGCTGAAGTCGGAAATCCTTGACCCTCAAGGTAAAGCAGTAGAACGCGCAGCCCAACGACTGGGATATTCCACGATCGCCAGCGTGCGACAAGGTAAGCGTTTTGAACTTGAGATTGACGGCCCCGTTGATGATGCGGCCCTCGCGCGCATTCGCGAACTTGCCCAATCGCTGCTGGCAAATACTGTCATTGAAGACTTCACCGTGCGGGTGGAGGACAACTAGGTATGAGCTCACGCATCGGGGTTGTCACTTTTCCAGGCTCCCTTGACGACCGTGACGCACAGCGGGCCATCGCCATCGCCGGTGGCGAACCTGTCGCACTGTGGCATGGCACCACAAACCTGTCAGGAATTGACGCCGTCGTCCTACCTGGTGGGTTTTCCTACGGCGACTACCTCCGAGCTGGGGCCATCGCACGTTTTTCACCGATCATGAGCTCGGTCATCGATGCGGCCAAGTCGGGGATGCCGGTTTTTGGTATTTGTAACGGCTTTCAAGTGCTGTGCGAATCGCACTTACTGCCAGGGGCCCTGACGCGTAATGATCACCTGCACTTTATTTGCCGTGATCAGAAACTTCGTATCGAGAACACCACGTCTGCTTTTACCTCTGGTTTTGACACCAACCAGGAAATCGTCATCCCATTGAAAAATGGGGAGGGTTCCTACATCGCCGATGAGCGGACCCTTGATGAACTTGAAGCAACCGGGCGCATCATCGCTCGCTACGTCGATGTCAATCCAAATGGTTCACGACGAGACATTGCTGGCATCACGAACGAAGCAGGAAACGTCGTGGGGCTCATGCCGCACCCCGAACATGCTGTCGAAGCTGGGTTTGGGCCAAGCCTTGATGGATTGGCCTTCTTCACATCCGTACTTTCCACACTGGTCAATGCCTCATGAGTATCGACACCACAGCACAAGCAGCGGACACCCCAGATGCGCAGCAACCCTGGTCCGAACTTGGCTTGAAGGCTGACGAATACGCCCGCATTAAGGAAATTCTCGGCCGCCGCCCCACCAGTGCCGAACTTGCCATGTATTCAGTGATGTGGAGCGAGCACTGCTCCTATAAGTCCAGCAAGGTTCACCTACGCCAATTTGGTGACAAGGTTCCAAAGACTGACGTGCTGCTCGTGGGAATGGGTGAGAACGCCGGCGTGGTTGATGTCGGCGATGGCTACGCCGTCACCTTCAAAGTGGAATCACATAATCACCCGTCCTACGTCGAGCCCTACCAAGGTGCCGCCACCGGAATTGGTGGCATCGTTCGCGACATCTTGACTATGGGGGCTCGCCCCATCGCCGTCATGGATCCCCTTCGCTTTGGACCAGCTGATGCACCCGATACCCAACGAGTGCTCCCTGGCATCGTGGCTGGAATTGGTGGTTACGGGAATTGTCTAGGACTGCCCAATATCGGTGGCGAAGTTGTTTTTGATCAAAGCTACCTAGGTAACCCGCTAGTTAATGCCTTGTGCGTTGGGGTTATGAAACACGAAGACATCCTGCTAGCCACTGCTTCAGGTACCGGCAACCTTGTCGTGCTCTTTGGTGCAAAGACAGGTGGGGACGGAATCGGTGGCGTCTCGGTCCTTGCCTCTGAAACCTTTGATGCCGACGGGCCTGCTAAACGCCCCAGCGTGCAGGTCGGCGACCCATTCACTGAAAAAGTTTTGATTGAGTGCTGTTTAGAAATCTTTGCTGAAAACATCATCGTAGGGATCCAAGACCTTGGTGGTGCCGGAATTTCTTGTGCCACCTCTGAGCTTGCCAGCAACGGTGATGGCGGCATGCACGTGATCTTGGATTCAGTGCCATTGCGCGATGCCACACTAAGCCCTGAAGAAATCTTGATGAGCGAATCTCAAGAACGCATGTGCGCGATCGTGGAACCGGCCCACCTTGATCGCTTCATGGAAATCTGTGGCAAGTGGGATGTTGATGCTGTCGTGATTGGCACAGTGAACTCCAGCGGTCGGTTGACCATTGAATGGCAAGGCGAACAAATCGTGGATGTGCCACCGCGCACCGTTGCTCACGAAGGACCGGTCTATAACCGACCCTTCGCAAAGCCCGCTAGTCAAGATCTCCTGGCCGCCAACACAGCTACTTCGCTCCAGCGACCACAGTCAGCAGAAGAATTTGTTCACACGGTGTTGACGCTGGTTGGATCGCCGAACTTGGCCGACAAGAGTTGGATCACATCGCAATATGACCGCTACGTCTTGGGTAACACAGCATCGGCAACACCCGAGGATGCCGGAATGGTGCGCCTTGACGACTCCACCTCACGTGGTGTGGCAATTTCTACTGACTGCAACGCACGCTTCACCATGTTGAACCCCTACCTAGGTGCACAGTTGGCCCTGAGTGAGGCGTACCGCAACGTCGCAGCAACGGGTGCGCGACCAATCGCGGTAACCAACTGTTTGAACTTTGGTTCACCTGAAGACCCATCAGTGATGTGGCAGTTCTCTGAGGCCGTTACCGGCCTTGCCGATGCCTGCTTAACTTTGGGCGTTCCGGTAACCGGTGGCAACGTCAGCTTCTACAACCAAACCGGCGAAACAGCCATCTTGCCCACTCCCGTTGTTGGAGTCCTCGGTGTGATCGATGACGTTCACACACATCTGTCGCACGCTTTACCCGCAGATGGTTTGACTCTGATTGTGTTAGGTGAAACCAAGGCTGAATTTGACGGCTCGGAATGGGCCCACGTTGTCCATGCTCACCTGGGTGGGCAACCACCACAGCCAGACCTTGAAGCCGAGGCCAACCTGGCAGAAGTTCTCATCACGGCTGCCAATCAAGGCCTGGTAAGTGCGGCCCACGACATCTCTGATGGCGGTTTGGCTCAAGCCGTGGTGGAAATGTGCCTACGCGGAAACCGCGGCGCGACATTGAACTTAACTGGCGATGCCTTCACGCAACTATGGAGTGAGTCAGTGGCTCGTGCGGTCGTTGCCCTGACGGCAGAACAAGCAGCCGAGCTACTGGCTTTGGCTTTGCAGCATGAAGTACCCGCAGAAGTCATTGGAACCTCAGGCGGAACATCCTTTGTTGTAAACGCACCAGAGGTCACGTTCAGCATTGCGGTCGACCAGCTCCGTGAAGTCCACACGGCAACTCTTCCTGCATTGTTTGACCACTAACAATGCCACCGCGCCGGTACCACGATCACGGCATTGCTAATGCTCTTGCGCAGCTCAAAACCAATCTTCGAGTCTGGCTTGCCGATCACAGCGACGACAAACGCACTTCCCATGAATTG
The DNA here is from genome assembly GCA_903920865.1 of uncultured Actinomycetes bacterium. Classification (GTDB taxonomy): domain Bacteria; phylum Actinomycetota; class Actinomycetes; order UBA12327; family UBA12327; genus AcAMD-2. The sequence continues at coordinate 2,819 of CAIXNN010000056.1, read as the reverse complement.
CTTGATCAGCAGCTTCAAACCCTCAGTGATCGTGAACCGCTCGAACAGCTCATCGCACTTACCGTCTTAGCCACCGATCTGACCCATGCCGCTGGTGCTGGTCCGATCATTCCGCCTCAAGCACAGCGAATTGTGGTTCAAGTTTTTCTTGATCGGCTTAACGAGAAGTCCCCGGGCCAGGCGGTCGAAGTTCGGGTACCTCCCTTTGCCGCGATCCAATGCATCCAAGGCCCCACGCACACTCGGGGCACCCCACCCAACACAGTGGAAACAGACGCGCTGACCTGGATTCGCCTCGCTACCTCACGGGTGGCCTGGGCCGATGCAGTCGCCACACATCTGGTCATCATCAGCGGTGAGCGCGCTGACTTATCCGGCTTACTTCCACTGGTTGAGCCTTCCAGCAAGTAAAAGTTCTGCTTAAGGTCTAATCTGCCTTTGGATCGAGTGCACAAGCACCGACCGGACCACCTTTTCTGCCGACAAAAGTCCCAGACCTGAAAGGGATAACCATGAGTAGGGCTCACAAGTGGCTTGATTTAGAAAATCGCCCGACCGAACAACTTCCCCGTGAGCAACTTGAAGCTCGCATTGAGCGCGTGCTGACGTTGACCAACATCGGCTACATGGCCACGAACGGCAAGAACGGTCCGATCTGCAGTCCCGTGGAGTTCTACTCCGAGGAATTGGACATCTACGTCTACCCGCAACCCAATAGCCCCAAGATCAAGGCGCTGCAGAGGGACTCACGAATGTCCTTTGCGGTAGCAAACCCGATGGCTGGCTGGGCCAGCGCATTTGGAATTCAAATGTTTGGCAAGGGTGAACTGCTCGAGCCCGGAACACCCGATTGGGAACACGGGATGACTGTGTTTAAGTACCCAGCATCCAATTGGGAAGTCGGCCGCCCATCAGACACCGTGCCGAACGGCATGTTGCTGCGCCTTCGCCCCGATCGCATTTCGCTCACCGAGCACTTCTTGCGACGTGATGGATACGCTGCTCGCCAATTCTGGGATCGTGACCCAGAGCAGGCGAAAAAGCGTCAAGCCAGCGTTTAGGCCTCTGGCGGCACGTCGCGGGCGTAGGCCTCCCAGGTGGACAGGATCTGTCCAACGTTCCAATCTTCGGGAAGCTCTAAGTACGAGGGATCACGTTCCATGATGCGATCAACGATCGGCCGGGGAACATCGTCAATTCCACGATGAGTTGTGCGCGAGAACATCCGACCAAACAAAACGCCATCCACGCCGCTGCCACCCATGCGCATCCATGGCCACCACGGGGAGAGCCGAGAAAAGCCGGCTCGAAAGTGCGCTGATTGAAGATCACGATCTTCAAGTTCGGCCAGCGAAGTGAAAATTGTGAAGTGCTCACTGGGGTTAATCCAAGGACCAGTTGAGGACTTGGGCCATGCAGTGGGGGTTACCGGATTGGTATAAGAATGCGTGTAATCCCACTCCAGCAGAACCTCGTCGCCATAAACCTCCCACGGCAAGATGTGCGGAACAGTTTCAGGCTCCTCATTTTCCGGACGAAAGTTCATGTGCACGGCAGCATCGGGGTTATCCCCTAAGTACAACTTGGGAAGTTCAAGAGTGAGCTCGCCACCAATTTTGTCATTGAAGAATTCGTACACTTCTACAGTTTCGCCCGTGAACGGGTTGTCCCAGGTCTTCATCGGAACACCGGTTTCAAGGTCAGTGAAGAATCCGGTCTCCTTACCGCGCATCAAGACATGGCCGTTGTCGAGCAACTTGACCTTGGTCACACCGGTGCCAGCAAAACCAAACAGCGGCAAGAGGCGATTCGTTCCAATTGAGGCAAACATCGTGCCGTGGAAGGTCGCGATATGTGGCTCGGGTGCGAAGCTGCCCCACATCTTGGCGAAGGCATACACGTTGTCTCTGGGATCGCTGAAGTCCAGTGGCTGACGATTCGTCACGAACATGCTCCTGACATTTAAGGAATGACTGACGGTAGCGCCTAACTGTGCACAAGTTCAGGTACAGGCATACGCTAGTGGCATGAGTCAATCATCGCGACCTGCCTATGGGGGTCCGCGTTCCATGCTCGGATCCGACGCACTTCCCGATGCCACAAAACTTCCGCCGGGCACCATCCCGCGCGTTTTAACGCTCTTCAAGCCCCACAAAATCGCCCTGAGCACAGTTTCGGTCATCGTTATCGTCAGCGGCGCCCTGAGCATTTTGACCCCGCTTATCATCCGCAATGTCACGGACAATGCACTATTCCCGCCGGGTGGAGAACCCAATATCCCGTTGCTGTGGAAACTAGCCGGGGAACTTGTTGGACTGACCGTCATCGGGGCGCTCTTGGGAGTGTGGCAAACCTGGTTAACCGCCGGCGTTGGCCAAGCCGTCCTTCGGGATCTGCGCACCAAACTTTTCGATCATCTGCAATCGCTATCGTTGAAATTCTTTACCGGAACCCGTACCGGAGAAATACAGTCACGACTACAAAATGATGTTGGTGGCCTGCAAACGGTCGTCAGCGACACCGCTGCAACCTACGTCAGCAACGTGGTGGTCTTAGTTTCCACCGTGATTGCCATGCTCATTCTTTCGTGGCAGTTGACGATCGTCTCAATCGTGATCTTGCCGGTCTTTATTTGGCTGACCTCTGTGGTGGGTAAGTATCGCCGTCGGGTCAGTGCTGCAACGCAAGTTTCGCTGGCCGATATGTCGGCGATCACCGAAGAGTCCCTGAGCGTGTCTGGCGTGCTGTTGGCGAAGTCCAATGGGCAACAAGCCGGTGCATCCGATGGGTACCGCACTCAAAGCTCGGTGCTGGCCCGC
>CAIXNN010000055.1 GCA_903920865.1 uncultured Actinomycetes bacterium | reverse complement strand
GTCCGCAACAATCTTTAAGCCATCCATTGGGTCATCAAAGAGTCGAATAGCCAGCTCGGTAAGCCCGGCATTTTCAAATATCCGGAAACGTTCAATTTGCTCATCAATGGCATCAAAGCCACCTGCCGAAGAACATCCGGCAATGAGTCGATTGACGATGTCTTCAGGAACATCCTCAATGACACCTGAGCGAGTCCAAAAAGCCTTTTGGAAATTGGTCCACTTATCGATAACCAGAGCTCGCTCTTCCTCGGTGACGTAGGGGACCATGTCGTACTTTGGCGGTAACAACTCGGCACGGAAGACAAGTTCGCGGCGGGCCTCATACATAGACTTTTCAACATCGCTCTTAATGTGCCAAGCCCAGAAGTTTCCCACTCGGAAGTCTTCAGCTGGAATTTCACGCTCGGCCAAACCAAGGCGAAGGTCCGCCATGTGATGTTCAATCTTTTCCGGAGTCACATCGCTCATTTGAGTGCCATCGGCCACACGTCCTGCCATTTGAAGCATCTTCGAACCAGTGGAGCAGGTGAAGACTTGAGCAGTAGGTGCAGATTTCCAACGGTGGTGGAAGGGGCGAGCAACTTGGAATACCTCACCTTGGTACCCGCGTGAGGGCTCGCCGGAGACGACGGCCTTGGTAATCTCCACCGCTTCGCGAACACCGCGAACCATGCGCAGTTTCGTTGGATTCTGCGAAATTCCTATTGCGCTCATCAAAGAGCCGCCACCGCCAATGGCCGCAATGGCGCGACCATTACTTAACTCATTGAGCGTCAGCAATGAGTTGGCAATCTTCAAAGGTTGCATTTCGTAGGGGCTAATGGCCAAGATCCCCAACTTGATCTTGGTCGTGGCCAGTGCGGCAGGCACTAGGGCTAGGAAGGCATCAGGATTTTGGTGGTAATTCGAATGCCACAGAGTTCGAAATCCGTAGCCTTCAGCCGCAACGGCAATCTCTGCTACTTGAGCAGGGGTCAGGTCAGGCTCCAAAATCAGATCAAGCTGCACAATGTTTCCCATCGACTCATGGGCTACCTCACCTAGTTAGCCCGGACCACCTGATGAACTTAGGTGAACTCAGTCCAGCAATCAACTCCTGCCGGACATTGGACTGCTGGCACAGCAGGCCAGCCCAGAGGCGCAGTAATTGTCTGAATAGGTCCTGAATCGGACGCTTGCGAGAGCTAAAGGGTCTTTTGCCCTTCAACCTGCGCAGCAATACGTGCTTCACGACGTTTACCAATGATGTGCGCAGTTACAAATCCGATGACTACTACAACAAATAAGGTGATTCCACCGTAGCTTAAGTACGACTCAACACGGCGAATGGATTTCGCGAAGAAATACCCAAGCAACACACATCCGCCACCCCACAAAAGTCCGCCTAAAGCATTCCAGCCAAGGAATCTGCGGTAACGCATTCCGCTCATTCCAGCCAAACCTGGAACTAGAGCTCGAAGAAGCGCAACGCCTCGTCCCATGAAAACCGCTTTGCCACCGTGAGTGTCCAAGAATTTCTGGGCGATTTCCCAACGGCGATCTCCAACGCGTCGCCCAACCCAGGACGTTTCCAGGCGTGGCCCTAGGACTTTGCCTACCTCATAACCAACAGAGTCACCAGCTATCGCACAGCCAACCGCAACAACAAACATGAGCTTGATGTCCAAGACTGACTCAGCGGCCAAGACACCGCCGGCTAGCAGGGCTGTTTCGCCGGGAAGGATAAATCCCAACATGATGGCCGCCTCGGCGAAGGCCAATCCGCCCAGAATCAGGTACAGCCAATCGCCCAAAGAGCTTGCAAGTTCCACCAGCCGGTCCAGGATCACGCTGACAGTCTCCCAGAAATTCACACTTTCAGGCGTGCCTTGAGCCATTAACGAGCGAAATCGCTGGCGCTGGTGTTGGCTATGCCTACGGGGTTTGCCAAAGCGAAGGGCTAAAGATCCAGATGTCTAGTCAAACAAGTGGCGCGACGATGGTGAGCGAATTTGAAGCAGAGATAGAAGCCTTCCCTGGACGTGGCCTTCGAAAAATAGATCTGAGAAAAGCTGCACCCTTTGGCTGGACACCGGCGGTGCTCTTGGGATTTGTTGCGGCCATCGACCGAGCCGACCAAACCATTTTGGGTGGCGCGCTAGAAAAACTGAAAGAGGAGTTCGGCTTCAATGACTTCGTTGCAGGAATCTTGCTCTCAGCACCCACTATCGCAGCTCTTGCCCTAGTTATTCCCGCCGGACGATTCGCTGATCGACGTAACCGCACCATTTTGCTCAGTATCGTGATCACGATTTGGGCATTCCTGTCCTTCGGCTCAGCAGCAGCGCCGACCTTCGCAATCTTTCTTCTTGTTCGCATCGTTCTCGGTATGGCAACTCCCCTTACCATTCCTGCATCGGCATCAATTGCCGGAGACCTCTACACAACGCGAGTGCGCACCAAGGCCTTCGCGGTCTTGAGGGTTTTTGAATACCTGGGTTTGCCACTGGGCCTTGTCATCGGCGGCGTGGTTTCACAAACCTTGGGATGGCGGGCTGCGTTCTTGTTTATGGGAGTTCCCGCACTAGTCCTGGCCGCCGTGATCTTCTTCGTCCTTCGTGAACCACGCCGTGGGCTAGCCGATGAAATCACGACCATGGCTAAAGGCGCAGGCTTGGTCAGCGTTGAAGTTCCTGATGGTCAAACTGCAGGCAACTCTGTCAATCCATCAGCACCTAGCGCTGTGCCAGCAAACGGAAACAGCCAGAGCAAAGTGACCGGTCCAGCAGCCAACTCCATCGTGGTGGGCTCAACTATAAATACCCCCGACTCTGGCGAGCCCATTGACATTACCCATGCGCTAACCGCTGACTACTCAAACGAATCGATCAAGGAGCGACTCAAGAGTGTCCTGGCAATCCGTAGCTTGAAGTTCATCATCATCGGACAGATGTTGTTGTTCGCAGGGTTTGCCGGACTGTTCTCTTGGGTAACGATTTATTTGCAACGAGTCTTTGCTCTTGAGGCTGGACCAGCTTCAGGAATTACTGGTGGTGTTGGGCTACTGGGGCTTTTGCTTGGAGGCGCCTTGTCATCGCGGATCGGGGACCGTGGTGTGGGCAAGCGTGCAGCTTGGAGAATCACCGTTGGCGCATTCAGCCTTCTATTCTCAGCCGTATCGGTACTTATCTTTATCGTTGTCCCGATTCTTCCGCTTGATATCGCCTTGTTCTTCGTGATCAACTTCTTTAACCTGCTGGCCTTGTCCAACCTTGGAGCAGCAACTGCAGACGTCATTCCTGCATCCAAGCGCGGCACCGGGTTCGCCATCGCTCAATTCCTGATCACTATCGGAAGTTCGGTTGGCGCACTCCTAGTTGGTTCAATCTCGGCATTTGTTATCGCACGAATTGGCGAGGGTGAAACCGTCTCTGCTCTTCAAATTGGCGTGCGTGCTGGACTCTCAGTCCTCATAGTCTTGCTAGGAGTTGGAGCGCTCGTGCTTTTCCGCGCGCGCCCGACCTTTGAACAAGATGCCGCTGATGCACTCGCCGAAGTTACACCGGGTGGCGTGGCACCGGGTGTAGTGGCACCGAGTGGAGCGGCACCCTCCGGCGCTGTTTACTAAGCACCTCGCCTGCAGTTCGGCGTGGCGTGAGTTTGGCTGAGCGAATCTAAGTGCACCATAACTAGGTCGAGATTCGACATAGTGAAGGGATCAGTATGCACATCCAACTAGCTCAGTCCACTAGCACTGGTAGTGGCCTTGGCAGCTTCCTCGGCATCCTCATCGTTTACCTCATTGCCTGTGTGCCATTGGCACTTGTCTACAAGAAGGCGAACGAGTCGCCGGTAGCTGCCTTCATCCCGATCTGGAACACCATCGTCTTGCTGAAGATTGTTGGCAAGCCAATTTGGTGGTTGTTGCTGCTTTTGATTCCGATTGTCAATCTCATCGTGGTGATCATTCTTTACATAGAACTTGCCCAGTGCTTCTCCAAGGGCACCGGCTTTGCCATCGGCCTGATCTTCCTCAGTTGGATCTTCTTACTGATCCTTGGCGCTGGGGATGCGACCTACCGTGGGCCAGCTGGCACGGCTCAAGCCGCATAAACTGCACACTAAAAGGCGCCCAGATTTCTTTGGGCGCCTTTTAGTTTTTGCTTTTACTTCTTTGCGCTATTGATGACTGACTTTTCGATCGCCCCAGCGTTTAAGCCCCACTTGAGCAAGATGTTGTCGTACACCCCATTGGCAATAAGTTCATTCATCGCTTTGTTCAGTGGCCCAGTTAATCCGCTGCCCTTGGCGATGGCTATCCCATACGGAGCAACACCAAAGGGCTTACCACTCAATGTGAGTTTGCCCTTTGAATTTCGCACGGCCCAGGTCGCAATAGGGGTATCTGTGATCGTGACATCTGCCGCACCTTTGGAGACTGCCTGAGTCGCAGCCGTTTGGCCCGAGAACCGTTCAATCTTTAGCGGACGAGCCTTGGCACACTTGGGTTTTTGTTTCACGGCGAGTGCCTCAGCCACGGTGCCCCTTTGAACCGCAATCGTTTGTCCGCACAAGTCAGCTGGCTTGGACACCTGCCTTGCACCTTTGCGCACGTAGTACGAACTACCTGCTTGAAAATATGACACGAAATCCACTTTGGTTTCCCGCGCCTTGGTTACAGTCGCGCTTGAAACTCCCAGATCATAGGCACCTGAGCGGACGCCGGGGATGATGTCTGCGAACGAAACATTTTGGACAACGAGGCGAAGTCCAAGGGTTTGAGCAAGCGCAGTAGCAATGTCGATGTCCGCACCCACGATGTACTTCTTTTTACCTTGGACAAATTCCATCGGTGCCAAAGTCGCATCGCTTGCCACAATGAGTGGCTGGACTTTAAATCGCGCGGGAACTGATTTTGCCAACTTCTCATTAATAGGTGCTGTGGTCTGCGTTGGCGATGAAGCAACTTTATTTGAGCCGCCACAACCCGATAAAACAAGTGCAACGGCGATGACGAGAACTACTGATCCTGAAGTGGCCAACCCGGGGCGCATGGGCAGGGTGCCAGGACTATTCAATCGCACCATTGACTACCGACTCCTTAATAGCATCTGAGGACAAACCCCACTTTTGAAGAATTGCGCCATAGGTTCCCTGCTTGATTAATGCATTGATCGCAGCGTTTAGTGGCTCAGCTAGTCCACTGTCCTTCGCAACGGCAATGCCATACGGCTTGACGCCAAGGGCCGGACCAACGACCGCCAGCTTGGCACCTGATTGCTTCACAATCCACCGGGCAACTGGTTCATCAATGAGGCTGGCAAAAGCCTTGCCACTGAGAACATCATTGGTTGCATCAGCTTGACGTGGAACTTGTCGAATCGTGATGTCATCGCCCTCTTTACAGTTGGCGGTCAGGGTTTTTAACGTGTCAACATAGACAGTGCCAGCTAGAACTTCCACTGTCTTGCCACACAACTGAGACGTTGTAGAAAGTTCAGTTCCTGTTTTGACATAAATGCCACCACCGGCCTGGAAGTAGGTCGCGAAATCAACGCTCTCCTCTCGGGCTTGGGTGTCGTAAATGGAGGAGATGCCGAGATCGAAGGCTCCCTTTTGTACACCTTGAACAATCGTTGCGAAGGGCACATTCTTGTAAGCGATCCTCAGATCAAGCACCGACGCGATTGCGTTCATCAGATCAATGTCTGATCCAACGAATTCCTTACTACCTGGATCAAGAAACTCCGATGGCGGCAACGCTGCATCGGTTCCCACCGTCAGTGTTCGGCCCCTCAATTCCGTTGATACTTGGGCAGCCAACGCCGCATCTTTTACTGCTGTTGTTGGGGTCGCTGTCGGTGTTTTCGATCCACCGCATCCGGCCAACGCAGATGCCAGCGCCACGAAAAGTACGGCCGTACAAACCTGCATGGTTGAACGCTTCATAACTTTGACCCTCCTAGAGTTTGCGGTCTCGTAAAACCGGAAAGCGACTACGCGTAGCGTGCACAAGCTCAACATCAACATCGGCGAGAACTAAACACTCTTGGTCCGCGGGAGCCTCAACAAGCACCTCTCCCCAAGGGTTGACCACCGCGGATGCCCCGCCCAACACAACTCCGGCTTGGGTTCCGACTTGGTTACACCCCAGCGTCCATGCCAAGTTTTCAATCGAGCGAGATTTGAGCAAGGTTCGCCAGTGTTCAATGCGTGCCAACGGCCAGCCGGCCGGGATGACAAAACTCTCAGCACCAGCATCAAGTTGCTGCCTATACAGTTCTGGAAAGCGAACGTCATAACAGGTGGACAAACCTGTCGCGCCAATCGCGGTGGGCACACACACAATCTGGGTGCCCGATGTAAGCATTGCAGCCTCACCGGAATCAAACCCAAAGAGGTGAATCTTGCGATACGTAGCGGCAATTACTCCGTCTGGACCAAAAACGATGGATGTATTAAAACGTTGATCGCCATCAACTTCAGGAATTGAACCTAAGTGCAACCACACCGAATATTTTGCCGCCAACTCAGCAAAGGCTTTAACCACTGATCCATCAATGGAAAGTGGGGCAGCCAGCATCGCCTCGGAGTCCAGCGCGCCCACAGTCCACAATTCTGGAAGAACTAGGAATTCAACGCTTGCGGAGAGATCAGTGCCCTCAGCAGCAACGACCGGCAGTTCCACGTTCGCACCGGCCAGGATTTTCTCCACAAGACTCATAGCGCGGTCAATCCGCTGGTCCACTCCGTCAGCAGAGTCCACCTGTAGCTGAAGAAGGCCCACCCGAGTGCTCATGGGAACAATCTAGGGCTTGGGCTAGGGAGGAGTCAGTTCCGACCGCACCACTTTGCCCATCGCGTTGCGAGGCAGGTCACGAACTCGATGCCAAATGCGCGGGACTTTGTAGGGCGCCAAACGCTCAGCAGCGTGCGACATCAAAGTATCCCGCCACGATGAATATGCAGATGCCGATTCATCAAGCACGACATAGCCGGTGACTATCTCTCCCCATTCCTCATCGGGGGTACCAACTACGGCAACATCTACAACCAAGGGGTGCTCACGAAGAATGTCTTCTAGTTCGCGTGGATAGACGTTGTATCCACCAGTGATGATCAATTCGCTCGTTCGCCCAACCAAACTGAGGTAGCCATCCTCATCGATAGAACCCACATCACCGGTGCGAAACCACCCATCCGCGGCAAAGGCCGCTTCGGTTGCGTGCGGGCGGTCAAGGTACCCACTAAATACATTCGCGCCGCGCACTTCGACTGCATCACCTTCACCCAATCGCAGCTCAACGCCAGGTATGGGCCGACCGACAGTTCCCGCTTTGCGTATTCCATCAACTGGGTTTGACGTGAGGACCACCGTCTCGGTCATCCCATAACGTTCAAGGATATGAACCCCGCTGCGTTTAGCGATGCGATTCCACACCGATATCGGCAACGGAGCGGAGCCGCTCATAGCCACGCGCAGCGATGCCAATTCGGTGACTCGATCAGAGGCGGCGATACGCGAATACATCGTGGGCACGCCAGAAAACATGGTGGCGTTAAATTCAGCGATCGCATCAAAGACCCCATCGACGGTGAATTTCTCTAGGACGACAGAACTGCCGCCCGCTAACAACAAGGTATTAAGGCAAATACCCAATCCGTGCATGTGAAACAGGGGCAACGCCATGACCAAGCGATCGGAAGCTGTCCACTGCCACTCCTGCTTGAGGCTCTGTGAACCCGCTAACAAATTGGCGTGCGTCAACACCGCACCTTTGGGTGCACCCGTGGTTCCAGAGGTATAGGCGATGAAGGCCGCTGAGGTGGCATCAACCGCAGGTAAGTCACCAGTGACCGGAGCCTGCGGAAGGTCAAGGGCCGGCCCGATCACCATCTCGACACCGTGGCGCTCAAGCCACCGGAGCTTGGCTGGTTCATCAACGACGGCGGCAACCGGCTTGGCATCATCAACAATGTATTCAAGTTCGCGATCGGTGTATCCAGTGTTAGCCGGCACGATCGTCACCCCTAAACGCATCATCGCGATGTAGGTCAAGATCAAATCAACACTCGGTGAGCACGACATCAACACACGGGCTCCACTGCGCACACCACTGGCGGCTAGCGAGGCTGCACGCTGAGAACTTTCGGCCAGCACCTCTTGCGCTGAATACATCTGTCCCGATCTATCGATCAGCACCACCGCTTCCGGCGCAGCTCGCCATACCTGTTCCCAGGCTTGGGGCAACGACTTCGCACTCACGTTTAAAGGATATGGCCTGCTGTAGTGGGTACGGTAGTTACAAAGGAACAACTACACCGAGGACATCCATGAGCGCTTTCACTGGTAAGCAAGTCTTGGTTACTGGCGCTGCCAGTGGAATCGGCGAAGCAACCGCGCGCTTGCTTCGCAACGAAGGTGCCCACGTCCTGATCACCGATATCAACGATGAACTCGGTGCACCCGTTGCAGCTGAAATCGGCGCCGACTACCAGCACCTCGATGTTCGAGACTCCGCCGCATGGGTTGCCATTGCCGCCAGCCGCCCATGGGATTTCGCTGTCCTCAATGCCGGTGCCGGGGCTCGTTTTGAGGACTTACGCGAGGTTCCTGATGAACTCTTCGAAACAGTCATGGACACCAACATTGGTGGAGTTTTCTACGGAACACGCGAGCTTTTCCGCTCCATGGCCGATCGCGGAGGGGCGATTTCAGTGACTTCGTCCATTGCGGGACTTGCGGCCCATGTCCAAAGTCCTATCTATGGGGCGTCCAAATGGGCAACGATTGGATGGATTCGGTCAATCGCACCATCTTTATTCGAAAAAGGGGTCATTCTGAATGGAGTGTGTCCAGGTCTTGTGGACACTCCGATTCTCGGACCGGGTGGAGGCGAGCGAATGCGCCAAATGGGTTTCAAAGTCATTGATGCTATTGAAGTTGCGCAGGCGCACCTTGCATCCTTACAACATCAGGAACCAGGAACGATCTTTACCGTGCAGGCCGAAATTCCGGTCGGCATTCAAGCATTACAACCAGTTACGGGGTACCAAGGATGAGTATCAAAGTTTTCATCATGGACGACCATGAAGTTGTTCGACGGGGCTTGATAGATCTAGTTTCAGCTGAACCTGACATGGAAGTGGTCGGCGAAGCCGGAACTGCCGCCGAAGCGCTGACACGCATTCCACAGGTCAAACCTGACATTGCGGTACTTGATGTCCGCCTACCCGATGGAAATGGCGTTGAGGTCTGCCGCGATATTCGCAACGACTTGCCTCAAACTCAATGTTTGATGCTAACTTCCTACGCCGACGACGAGGCACTGTTTGACGCCATCATGGCTGGGGCCACTGGCTATGTTCTCAAGGACATCCAAGGCACTGACTTGCTCGAAGCTATTCGAACTATCGCTTCCGGAAAATCGCTGCTTGATCCGATGGCCACCCAACGCGTTATGGAGCGTCTGCGCACCCCACACAAGGAAGATGATGCAGTCGCAGCCTTGACCGAGCAGGAACGAAAGATTTTGGATCTGATCGGCGAAGGTATGACGAACCGCCAAATTGGTCAGACCTTGTTCCTTGCTGAAAAAACCGTGAAGAATTACGTATCTTCGCTTCTTGCCAAGTTAGGGATGGAACGTCGTACGCAAGCTGCAGCATTTGTTGCTCGGCGACAGGTGAGCAAGCGCTAGAGGATGCTGGCTCGCCAAATAAGGCGCGTACCGGAGCCGTCTGGGCGCGTTGCTTCAATGTCACTTGAACCACCGAGTTCGCTGGCTCGCTGCTCCAAATTCTTGATACCGCTTCGGCGATGAGTCGGGAAAATGCCAACACCGTCATCTTCAACGGTGAGGACAACATCGTCTCCGAGTAACTCAAGGCGAATATCCACCCAGCTAGCCCTAGCGTGTTTAACCACATTCGATAACGCTTCCCTCAGGGCCGCAACGAGATGCTCTACAACGGTGGATGGCACAACAGAGTCAAGCGGACCTTCAAACAATACGTGGGGTTGAAATCCCAGACTCTCACTTGCCGTGGCTACCTCACGAATCACACGCGGCCGCAAGGATGAGGATTGCGAATCGTTATGCGCCAATTCAAAAATCGTTTGCCGAATCTCACGAACCGTGGCATCAAGCTCGCCGACAACATTGTCAACTTTGGTCGCAACTTCCAGTGGCACATCGTTTCGGCGCTGCACTGTTTGCAAGGTCAACCCAGTGGCAAACAGTCTCTGAATCACCAAGTCGTGAAGGTCACGTGCGATGCGGTCACGATCGACGTAAATTGCCAGGCGCTCTTGTTCTCGTTGCGCCCGAGCTAGCACCATGGCAACGGCTGTTTGTCCCGCGAAGGCTTCGGCGAATTTGATGTCTTCGTCGTCCCATTTACCGCGGCCATGATTGCGGATCAATGCAATAGCGCCAAAGGTTTCTCCAGCGGCAACTAACGGCAAGAGCACTGCCGTGCCGAGGTTTCGGAAGTTGGGATCCTCCCCATCACCAAGGGCTCCCAAGTCATCAATGACCACCGGTTGCCCCGATGATCGGGCGTGCATGGAGTACTTCCATGAATCGTCAGCCACTATGCCCTGGAAACCATCAGTGTATTCACCCAATGCACTTTGAACCACCATGCGCCCATTGGAATCTTCCAACATGATGGCGACCCCATCAGCCCGCGCGCACATCACAGCTCGACGAGCAACTAAGTCCAAGATCTCCTGTGATTCCCTTTCCAAAAGCAGTGAAGAAGTCACTTCGTTAGAAGCCCTTAGCCACTCCTCGCGACGTTTCGATCGTGCAAATAGTCGAGCATTTTCGATGGCAATTCCGGCAACGCTGGCAAAGGCGACCAATCTCCTTAGGTCTTCGTCAGTAAAAGGTTCGCCGTTCATCTTCTCGGTAAAGTAGAACGTTCCAACACTTTCACCGCGTAGCCGTATCGGGGCGCCAACAAAAGTGTGCATGGGCGGGTGGCCTTCCGGAAAGCCGACCGACGCGGGATGCTTTGTCAAATCATCAAGGCGTATCGGGGTTTCAGCATGTGCGGTCGAAGCGAGTACCCCCAACCCCTTCGGGGGGTGGTCCATGCCCGCTACAACCGATTCATCCATCCCAACGTGGATGAACTCATAAGGAACCCCTGACCGGCCTGTTAGCCCCAAGGCCCCATATCGAGCCCCCAAGACTTCCCAAGCACCACGCAACAATCGTTCCAAAATGATGTGAATATCTTCGCCCTCGGCCACCGCAGCAACAGCATCAATAATTTCGCCCTGCTGATCCCAGCGAAGGGGGTTATGTGAATCTTGGCCTGCTGTCACGGGCTGACAAATTCGCTGGCCAGTGCGATAAGGCGATCGTTCGCCGCACGTTCAGCAATGGTCACGCGAACCCCCACACCCGAAAACAAACGCACCGATAACGCCTGCTGTGAACACATACTCGCAAATGTTTCCGAACGCTCCCCCAACGGCAGCCACACGAAGTTGCCTTGAGCATCTTGCGTAGCCATCGGTCCTAATGCTGTAAGTACACGTGACCTTTCAGCTTTAAGGTGATCCACCCGAAGTTGCAACTCACCTTGGGCTGCCGGCGCCAGGATTGCTAAACCAGCAGCTTGAGCAACCGCAGAAATTCCAAAGGGCAAAGACACTGCACGAAGGGCACCTGCAACTGTCGGTGATGCAATGGCATAGCCCAAGCGAAGACCAGCCAAGCCATACGCCTTAGAAAAAGTGCGCATCACGCAGAGGTTGGGAAATTGCTTCACCAGGTCAACGGATCTTAAATCACGATCATCGTCAACAAATTCCACATAGGCTTCATCAAGAACGACGAGAACTCGTGATGGCACGGACTGAAGAAATTCAACAAGTTGGGCTCGAGAAAATGAGGTTCCCGTCGGGTTATTGGGGCTACAGACAATGACCATTGAAGTCTTGTCAGTTATTGCAGCCGCCATCCCAGCCAGATCGTGTTCATAAGAATCATTGACTCGAACTTGAATTGATTCCGCTCCCGCGATGGCCGCAACGATCGGATAGGCCTCAAAGGATGGCCAGGCATAGACAAGCTCATCGCCTTGGTCACATGAGATTTGAACCGCGTACTGAATCAAGGCCACCGATCCTGTGCCCAGCGCAAGTTGGTCAGCAGCGACGTTCAACGACGTGCTCAGCGCCTGCGTCAATTCGGTGGCCGCAAAGTCTGGATAGCGATTTACTCCGGTGGCCGCATCTGCAATGGCAGCTAAAACCCCAGGTAGCGGCGGGTAGGGATTCTCATTGGATGCCACCTTGTAGGCCGTGAGTCCAACTGGGCCAGGTGGCGGGGCTACTCCAGCCTTATAACGCGGCACAGCATCAAGAGCTGCTCGAAGTTCTGGTTCGGAGTGTGCGGACGTCACATCATTGAGCCTAGACCTAGCCTGAAGGTATGGGAATACGACGCAGACTCCAATGGGTACTAATCATTGTTCTGATCTGCCTACTAGGACTAAGTATTTTGGTCTCTACCCGCATAAGCACGGTCTCTGCTAATGGACGAACTATTACTGCCGAGGTTCAGCCTTCGGTGGCAGCGGCCAACGATGTCACCGCAAACATTTTAGAAATTGAATTTACAGCGTCGCGATTTGCCCTTGATGGCTCAGCTCAGGATCGCGCCGACAACAAAACTGCCGATGTCGCAACACGTCGCGCCCTGAGCACATTGACCAGTGCCTCAAGTGGCGATGTTGCAACCAACTCCGCGTCCAAGACTGCGACAAACGATTACGACCAGTGGTACACCACTGTTATTGCGCCCCTGTTGGATGCCAAAACGCTCACGGACCGTCGGTCCGCGCGCGATATCCAAACCACGCCTGCTTCTATTGCTCTCACCGACACCTTGCGATCCGACTTAACGAGATTGCAGTCCAACTTGTACACCTGGCGTGATGCTGAAACTGCAAGTACACGCACGTCCTTGGAGATCTTGCGTATTGCACTGATTACTTCTTTGATCATCATTGTGCTTTTGGTCTTTGTGTTGTGGTGGGGCTTGCGCAGGTGGGTGACGCAACCACTTATTGACATCGCTGCTGACCTTCGGGAAGTCACCCACGGTGAACTCAAGCATCGAATCCAGTCCACCGGACCGGCTGAGATTGCGCAGACTGCTCAAGATGCCGAAGCCATGCGTCAACGTTTGGTCAACGAAATTGATGAGGCCGTTGCAGCGCGCGAAGCACTCGATCAGCGCGGGCCAGTGGTTGCCGCTCTGCGCCGTGAACTTCAAAGCCGGGTGAATGCCTCCACTTTGACTATTCCTGGCCTTGAAACCGCCGGACTTCTACTGCCTGCTGAAGGTGTGCTCGCCGGTGACTGGTTCAGCACCTTGGTCCTAGCTGATGGTCGACTAGCCGTGGTGATGGTGGATGTATCTGGTCATGGGCCTCTTGCTGGATTGATAGCGCTGAAACTGAAGTACGCCATGACAGCTTGTCTTGAAGCCGGTGGCAGTCCGCGTGCAGTGCTGGAAGCTGGTGCGCACGTGTTGTCAGGTGAGAGTGAACGCTTTGCAACTGCAGTTGTGATCACGATGACTGGCTCGGGGGAAGTGGCCTGGGCAAATGCCGGCCATGTCGAGCCACTGATCATTGATCGCCACACGGTGACTCAGCGTCTGACGAAAACCGGACCGATACTGTCGGCACTGGGCGGGCAGTGGAGTATGGATAAGACCCGGTTGCCTAGCGATTCCCTATTACTGATCACCTCAGATGGACTGAGCGAATCGCGCGATATTGACAATGTTGAACTATCTGATGCTTGGTCGGATGAGACCTTCGCCGAACTAACAGCCAACAAGGATTCGGTCCGAGGTTCCATTGAGTCTCTGGCCGCGGCTGCCCGCGAACGAGCAGGCCGTTGGCGCATTGACGACCTGACGATCGTGGGAATTAGGCGCTCGTAGGTCAGATCCGACGCACTACTGGTGAGTCAGCAATGCCAATTACAGCTGAGCCATATCGGCAAAGCGGCTGTAGTGGCCCAGGAAGGACACCGGAACTAGGCCGGTTGGTCCGTTTCGCTGCTTAGCAATGATCAAGTCTGCTTCACCGGGGCGATTGGTTTCGTCATAGGCGTCGTCGCGGTGAATCAAGATGACCACGTCAGCATCCTGCTCAATGGCGCCTGATTCACGAAGGTCGGACAGCATGGGTCGCTTGTCAGCGCGAGCCTCTGAACTTCGGTTCAACTGACTGATCGCGATCACGGGAACTTCAAGCTCTTTGGCTAACAACTTCATTGAACGAGAGAACTCGGAGACTTCTTGTTGTCGAGACTCAACGCGCTTTCCACTCGACATCAACTGCAGGTAGTCAACGACGATGAGCTTGAGGTCATGACGCTGCTTGAGGCGACGACACTTAGCCCGAATCTCCATCATTGACATATTTGCTGAGTCGTCAATAAACAAGGGAGCATCGTTTACCCGCCCCATGTGCTTAGCAATCTCATGCCATTGCGGATCAGTGACGCTGCCAGATCGCATGTTTGTCAGCGGGACGCCACTTTCGGCGGATAACAAACGCATGGCGATCTCGTTGCGGCTCATTTCAAGCGAGAAGATCACACTGGTGAGCCCGTTTCGAATACTTGCGGTTCGGGCAAAGTCCAAACCAAGGGTGGACTTACCAAAACCTGGTCGAGCAGCCACCACGATGAGCTGTCCTGGGTGCCATCCGTGCGTCTTTTGGTCCAGTTCAACCAGGCCCGTGGGCACCCCGCTGAAGCCACCACCATGAGCCTGGATGGCATCGATTTCATCAACAGTGTCTTGCAAAATCCCCGACAGCGGCAGGTAGTCCTCACTGGCGCGACGTTCAGTTACTTCGTAAACGGCAGCCTGTGCTTGATCAACAACGTCATCGACTTCGGTGCCATCGGCTGCATAACCCAACTGCACGATGCGCGTGCCGGCTTCAACGAGTCGGCGAAGAATGGCGCGTTCACGAACGATGCGCGCGTAATATCCAGCGTTTGCTGCAGTCGGCACTGAGGAAACCAAGGTGTGTAAATACGGTGCACCACCAATGCGGGCCAATTCACCATCGCTAGCTAAACGAGCAGAAATGGTGACGGCATCGGCGGGTTCACCGCGGCCATACAAGTCGATGATGGTTTCGTAAATAGTTTCGTGGGCTGGTTTATAGAAATCTGTTCCGCGAACTACTTCAACAACATCAGCGATCGCATCCTTGCTGAGTAACATTCCACCGAGAACTGACTGTTCCGCAGCGACATCTTGCGGCGGTGTGCGTTCGAGAGATGGTGTTGAAAAATTGGGTGAGGAAACCTCGGCCAGACTCATCTACTCACCTCCTGCTCAAGTCTCATCATGACGCTGATGTGTGACAGTGTGGAGGCAGCGCGCGCAAGCACCAAATCTGCCTGTGGGCGAAGGTGTGGAAGGCCCGTGGATAGGTGCCCCAAACCGGTGGAGATGCTGGGGAGCGACCTGTGGATAACTAAGTTTTTTGTCTCAAGACGCGCCTAGGGGCAGGGGAAAACAGGGCTTTTGCTTGTGTATAAAAAGTTTTTGCCGGCCCCCAGATGGGAAGCCGGCAAAAACCGAAAATGAACCAGCGGACATCTTTCTAGCCCGCCGGGCTGGAACTAGTTGGCTACAACCGAAATGGTCAGCTCAGTGCTGACCTCTGGGTGCAATTTAATCGTGACGTTGTGCTTACCGACGTTCTTGATAACACCGGAAATCGCAATCGAGCGCTTATCCAAATCAGGACCACCAGATGCCTTAATGGCATCGGCAACATCAGATGTGGTCACTGAACCAAACAGGCGGCCAGTGTCGCCAGCTTTGGTAGCAAGAACAACATTGGTTGAACCAAGTTGCGACTTGACATCCAACGCATGACCAAGGTCACGAATCTCTCGAGCCGAACGAGCCCGACGAATCTGCGTGATCTGCTTTTCACCACCGCGTGTCCAGCGAATAGCTAGGCCGCGTGGCATCAGGAAGTTACGACCGTAACCATCCTTGACCTCAACCACATCGCCTGGTGTGCCCAGACCGTTTACTTCTTCAGTAAGAATCAGTTTCATGATGATGTCCTAACTCAGCGTGCTGAAGAGGTGTAGGGAAGCAATGCCATTTCACGTGCGTTCTTGATTGCCTTAGCGAGTTGACGCTGTTGCTGCACGGTGACACCAGTTACCCGACGGGCACGGATCTTGCCGCGGTCGGAGATGAACTTGCGAAGCAAGTTGGTGTCCTTGTAGTCGATGTATTCCACTTTCGCAGCCTTGAGCGGATTGCTCTTCTTCTTTAGCTTACGAAGCGGTGCCTTATTTGAGGGCTTCATAGTTAGTTACCTTTTCCAGTCAAGAAATTTAGAAGGGGGGTTCTTCGGCCGAGGGTGCTCCCCAGTCGCCACCGGAAGGTGCCGGCGTTGCCCAGGGGTCATCTGCAGGAGCGGCCGGACCTGCGTCGCCGCCAAATCCGCCACCAGATCCGGCGCCACGAGAAACCTTGGCGACCTTGGCAGTGGCATAACGAAGAACAGGACCGACATCGTCTACTTCACATTCAACTGAAGTGCCCTTAGAGCCATCCCGAGCTTCGTACTGACGCACTTTCAGGCGGCCAGTAACAATGACGCGAGTTCCACGGGTGAGCGATTCGGCAACATTTTCAGCGTATTGACGCCACACGTTGCAACGAAGAAAGACAGTGTCTCCGTCTTTCCACTCGTTCGTAGCCTTGTCAAGAATTCGAGTGGTCGAAGCCACAGTGAAGTTAGCAACGGCCGCACCTGAGGGCGTGAACCGAAGTTCAGGGTCCCCGGTCAGGTTGCCTACGACTGTGATTTGAACATCACCTTGTGCCATGGCGCTACCTACCGTGCATCCGGACGGATGACCTTGGTGCGCAAAACAGACTCATTGAGATTGAGCTGACGATCGAGCTCTTTCACAGCGGCTGGTTCGCAGGTCATATCGATAACGGCGTAAATGCCGTCAGCCTTCTTTTCAATTTCATAGGCCAAGCGACGACGGCCCCAAATGTCGACATTGTCGACGGCACCACCGGATTGACGAATGACATTGAGAAATGTCTCGAGTGAGGGCGCAACGGTACGCTCTTCAAGCTCGGGGTCAAGGATGACCATCATTTCGTAACGACGCATAAATAAACCCACCTCCTCTGGTCTCAAGCGGCCACGGTCGATCCGCGGCAGGAGGGCACCTGCGTCGTAGCAGGAACACCAAAGGGTAGCAATGTGCGCTTATCCCCCACGCGCAAGGGCTACGCTTGGAGCAACTACACGCCTACCAGGAGTAAGCCCGATGAGCCAGGCATCAACATCGACCCCGATTCAGTCCAAAACTCGCAGTGACGCATTGGCCTACCTCTGCTTGGTGCTTGGTGTCATCACCTTGGGTATCGCATTGGGCGAAAGCTTCAACCTTGCCAAAAGTGCGCACTTTATTGGGGTTATCACCGGCGTTATCGGCTTTGTCATCTCCATGTACGCCCAAATGACCTCAACGAACACGCGGGAGCGCTGGATTTTGATGCCGGGCTGGATTTTGTCCGGCACCTTTGCTGCGGTCAACTTCTGGTTCGCTATTAATTGATCAACTCTTCTAGGCTGGGCACATGAGGATTGGCTCGCACGTAGATCAGATCAATCCGGTTTCCGACGCAAAAGCTCGTGGCGCCGAAGTCGTTCAGATATTTCTTGGTGACCCACAAAAATGGGTCAAACCTTCGGTGGCCTTTGATGGCGGTGCTGTTGCGCTCAAGAGCGCGCTTGAGGCAGCCAACGTGGAACTTTTTGTCCACTCGCCGTACATCATTAATGTGGCCTCAACGAACAACCGGATTCGCATCCCATCGCGGAAATTGCTCCAACAAACCGTTGACCTAGCCAGCGAGTGTGGAGCCAGTGGAGTGATCGTTCATGGTGGCCATGTCACTAAGGACGATGATCCTGCAACCGGCTTTGATAATTGGCGCAAGGCATTTGAAGGCCTAGACCAAAAGGTGCCCGTACTTATTGAAAACACTGCCGGCGGAGAGCACGCCATGGCTAGACGGCTCGAGGCCATTGACCAGCTCTTCACTGCCCTAGATGGGCACGATGTGGGCTTTTGTCTGGATACCTGCCACGCCTGGGCCGGCGGAATTGAGCTTGTTGACGCAGTTGATCGCATTAAAGCAATCACTGGTCGAATTGATCTGATTCATGCAAATAATTCACGCGATAGTTTTGATTCTGGCCGGGACCGGCATGACAACTTTGGTTCAGGAACCATTGACGCCCAAGCAATCGTTGAAGTCATCAAAGCTGCCAACTGCCCCACCGTGTGCGAGACGCCAAACGGGGTTGAAGCTCAAAGTGCGGACATTGATTTCCTACGCGCGCACATCTGATCGCCCAACCACAGCAACTAACTGAGCCTTATCCGAAACGACCGTGCACATAGTCAAACGTGCGCTGATCTGATGGTTCGCTGAACATGGCTTCAGTGGGACCATATTCAACGATGACACCAGGGGTACCTTGTTCGGCAAGGAAGAAGGCACACTGCTCAGAAACACGTTGAGCCTGTTGCATGTTGTGCGTGACGATCACGATGGTTACCTCTTCAACAAGTTCGCGAATCGTTTGCTCGATACGTCGAGTCGACGTCGGGTCCAGGGCCGAACACGGTTCGTCCATCAACAGGACCCGCGGACGAACTGCAAGGCTGCGAGCAATGCACAGCCGCTGTTGCTGGCCACCTGAGAGCGCCCCACCAGGCTGGCGTAGGCGGTCCTTGGTTTCCTTCCATAGTCCAGCCTTTGTCAGGCACTCCTCAACCAAAGCATCTTTCTGGTCACGATCAGTCTTAGCGCCGGTGAGCTTAAGACCAGCCAAGACATTGTCATAGATCGACATTGCTGGGAACGGGTTTGGCTTTTGGAAGACCATGCCAACTTGGCGACGCGCATCAGTGAGGCGACGATTGGGTGCATACAGGTCATCCCCATCAAGCAAAACCTCACCAGCAAAACTTGATCCAGGAATTAATTCATGCATTCTGTTCAAGGTGCGAAGAAAGGTTGACTTACCACAGCCGGATGGGCCGATCAAAGCCGTCACCTGGCCAGCTGGCATGGTCAATGAAACGCGATCAAGAACTTTATGAGTGCCAAACCATGCCGTGATCTCACGTGCCTCAAGAGCGCTTTGCCCATCACTGAACCCACGACCGGGCTCTACTGACTTCTCATTGATGACATCGGGTGCAGCGGGCAACACGATGGTGGCTCCATTCACGTTAGGCATATCTCTCCTTAGATCAGATTAGGCAAAAGCAACGAGACTTGTCCGGCAACGGACAAACCGATGAACAAAATCACTGGAACTCCAACAACCCAGGCCTGCCAACGGCCCCAACGCGCCCACGCCCACGTCATGGCCAGGGCCGCAACGAGTAGGGCTTGGATCCAAAAAACCAGCGGAATCCAGGCGCTCGAATCTCCGGCTAAAGCAGCCTCAGCTGGTGTCAAGGATGCGTCAGAAAGCAACTGGGCCGCAGGGTTGAACGCAGGAGTGATGAGCTCCGCATCGACTCGGGTAATTCCGTCCGGAAGGAATCGGTAGCCATCGGCCGTGATCAAGGTCAGTCGATTGAGTGGCAAATTTGCAGGAGCAACAGCGGCTTTGGCCCCACTGTTGACCGCCACCACTTTGTACGTGGCCTTACCTTGACCCGTTGTCGTCTGGATCAGCTGTCCGCGATACATATTCTTCAAGCCAGCAAACGGACCGCCGTATGCGTCTTTGCGACCCATGATGATGACCGAACCAGCTTGGCCCGGAAGAACTGAACTTCGTTGGTGCCCAGGTCCGCTCACAAGTACTCGGGATGTGGTGCCCTCGAGAACCGTTTGCTCAACGCCCAATTTTGGAATCGTAATTAAAGCAACCGGAGTTCCCAGGCTGAGCAAGCGGCCGTTTACGTCTTTGGGTCCCACCGGTGCGGTGGCCTTAGCCAAGGAAACGCGGAGGGAATCAAAGGCCACGACCTGATCACGTGCATGCTTGAGTGAACCCACGACCGTCAAATTGACCAGAAATCCAACCAGCAGCGCCGCCAGGATGCACAAACTTGCACCTACAAGAACCGATTGCGGCTGGTTCAACGTCTCGCCGGTATTTGACGAAAGCTGGTTTTGTCCGACCGAAGACCGCACGACCTCAGACTCTGATGCGATACCAGAGTCTGAGGGTCGTTGTGCGGACGTGGTTGTCATGACTATGCAGCCTTCTTGCGTCCGGTCGTTGCCGAGTTACTCGCATAACCGGTCTTGCGAACGGTGACAGTGCAGGTGAGGTACTTGCCCTTGTCGGCTGCAACCACCTTGTAGGAGATTTTGCGGGCCACACTTCCAGCAATTGACTTGCCGTTTCGCTTCCACTGATACGAATACGTCAAACCTGAAAGTGACCACGTCCCCTTAGAGGTAGAAATGGTCTTGCCAACCTTGACTGTTCCCGAAATCACTGGAGCTCTGCGCAGCGTTGGCTTTGAACCCAGAGCGATCAGGTGGCCTGTGCTTGTCGATGGTGTATCGCCGTAGGAGTTGTGTCCGGTGGCTGTACAAGAAATTGTGCGGTTGTAGTAACTACCCGAGAGGTAGAAAGTGCTAGCCGTCTGCCCCGAAATTGCCACACCATTGTTGAGCCAGGCGTAGGCAGTCGAGCTCGCTCCCTGGAAAGCGGCTCCACAGGCGATTGTGTAACCAACCTTGTAGGTGCCAGTTGCGCTTGCCCCTGTAATTACGCTCGGAGCCGCCGGGGTCAAAATCTCGTAAGACACCGAATTTGATGTTGATTCCCCAAAGGAGAGTGCATCAGCGGGCGTGAATACCGCTGTGAGGATGTGCGGGCCGACGGTAAGGGCTGTGGTGTCGAGACTTGCTACACCGGTAGGGGCAGGCGAGACGCTTCCAAGATCTACAGCGCCGTCTTTGAACTGCACAGTTCCAGCCACCCCTAATGGAGTAACCGCTGCTTCCAAGTGAACGTTTTCGCCTTGGTAGGAGCTGCTAGCCGGAGTTGCCGTCAGGGTTGTTGTCGTTGCCGGCTTCGTGCTTGTCCAGGCAGTTCCTGATGAGAAGTAGAGCGAACCGGTGAAGGTTCCATAGGTTGTGGTCCCGAAACTGTTCTTACAAATCACGCTGATGTCATAGCGGCCACTAAACGATGTCAGCGCTGGTGATTGGGTAGTACCGTAATCGGCCAGTGTTGACGGGAATTCAATATCGAATCCGCCATCAAGATTGGTTGGGTACGACGTAATTGCTGTATTTCCCACGATGTTCTCGGTGGCTGATTGGACTCCAGCGCCAGAAATGATGACCTTGATATTGGTGCCCTGATCGCACTGGCCTGGAGTTGACACTGAAATAACCGTTTGAAGGTTTCCAGATCCTGGGGCGATCTTTAGAGAACCAAGAACCGCTGCCTGGGCCGGGGCACTTACGGCAAACAAGCCTGCAGCCACTAGGCCACATACGGTCACTACAGAGGCAATCTGACGCCTGCTCGTCTTCATTCGCTTCTTTCCTGTACATAGTTGAAATGGTTTGTGAACATCCCTATTCATTAGCTTCTTCCCCGTACATAGTTGAAATGGTTTGTGAACATCCCTAGGACCTCTTTGCGGATTGGGAACGACGAACGTACAAAGCAGCAGCCAGCATCAAAATGATGGCAAGACCTACGAACAAAAGTTCACGGCCAATTCCTGAGTCAGAATTCGAACCTGCGCTATCGGTTCCATCACCGTTAGTTGATGGGCTCAATCCCTGCGGAGTTTGAACCGGCTGCGAGGCCGAAGAGCCAGAACCCTTCGTTTGGCCGTTCAGCGTGCCCTGAGTCGGCACCGGTGCAGTTGCCGGGTTCTTAGCGACATAGTTGCGGTAACCACCGGCTCCAACCTTGTTCGAAAAGGAAACAGTGCCGGTGAATTGACCCAGATCTGTCGGCTTAATCACCCCGCGGCACGTGGCCACGACTTTGTACGAACCGGTAAGGCCCTTATACACACGTTGAAGTTTTGCCACGTCCCCGAACGTGTACTGCAACGGGATGATGTATCCCCCTTTGGTAGTGCGAGGGTAGATTCGTAACGGAGAGTTCCCAATCAGGTTTTGTCCTGATTCAAATCCCGAACCAGTGATGGTGGCAATGACATTGGTTGCCTCGCGCGGACAAGGACCAGAGGTCGTGATCACCACAACGGATGAATCGTTTCCGTTGGCTGGCGTGACCGTGAGATCACCCAGAGTTGAGGCATAACTAGGCGAGGCCACAGCAAAGAGCACGCCCATGACAATCGTTGACACAAGTGCGGCTAGCCATCGAACTTTCACTACACCAACGCTCCTAGATCAACATCGGATTCAACAAAATCACTGGTCGGGGCTTGCGGCGTTGGGTCAGTATTGGCATCGCCACTACCGCTGCCGCCACCGATGCCAGGCACTCCTGGTCGTAGAACCAAGAGCCAGAGAACGAATCCAGCTAGTAGGCCAAACAGGATCAATGCTGCTGTGACAGATACCGCCACGAACCACACACTGGCGCTTGTATCCGCGAGTTTGGGGGCGCTCACACCACGGGCGAGAACGGGATGAAGGACAACGGATGCCTTCAACAGCCCCAGCGGTGCAACTGAATCGATCTCGGTAGAAAGGTCAGCAGACTGTCCCGGCAGGAGCTCACTGATTTGCAGCTTCTGTTCAGGTGTGGGGTTTAGCCCTCCAACACCTGCCACAGTGACCGTGCCACGTGCGGCCAAGCGAACGTTGCCACTGTTGACAACTCGATAACGCACAGTGACCGTGCCGCGACCTAATGGGTTGGCTGTCTGGGAATAGCTTGCCGAGACATTGGTCAGCGACAAAGTTGCGCGAATGGCCCCCGTTACCCGCAGATACACCCGAGAACCAGTGCGGAAATTGACTGCAACTTTCTGATCCTTTGATCCCGATGCACCTTGGACCGCGGTTGCTACAACGCCAGCAATGTGGTCACCAGGTGAGGCATCCTTTGGAACACGGAGTGTGAATGGAATGCTCAAACGTGTTCGTGCCGGCACCGTTATTCGTGATTGGCTGGGAGTAATCCACTGGCCAAGGTCCTTGGACTTTGCTCCCGTTTGCAACAATGCAAACTGCCCGTCGGGGGTATTGAAAGCATCGATGGCTTCAAGTTTCAGGGTCAATGCTTGGGTGCTGAAATTTGTCACACCCATCATGTCGGTGATCACCGCACCCGGCTTGGCCGTATATGCATACTTCGAACGACCATCTAGGTCTCCGCTTGCGTCAACTGGCACCAACGCCCAGGTGGCTGTTGTTTGTTGACTCGGAGCTCCATACGTTTTCAGTGGCGAGGTCGGCTCTGGCGTGGGCGCGGCAATTGCTGGAGCTGCAACTGTGGAACCAAGAACAAGCGTGGCAAAAAGCATGGACACCCACCGCCACCCAGGGCGTGATCCACGGCTGTTCTGCATGCCTAAAGCCAACCCAACCAAGGTGGCGCGCAGGTAAACGAGCAGGGAAGTGCCTGTGAATTGCGAGCGTGGATTTGGCGCCTGGCCACCCCCAAAGCGATGGGGGCTGTCGAGTCCGAATTGGACTCGACAGCCCCCACCAGGGACTAACTCCTGACTAGATGGCGGTCAGGGTCAGATGAGCCAGGTACACACCAGGAACGGCGTTGGTGGGCACGTTCAGGGTCAACGAGCCTCCCAGCACTGTGGTTCCCAGACCTGAACCGGTTGCGGCACCAGAGGTACCAACTGTTCCGGTCTTCGAGCTGGTGTAAGCGAAGGCGCGAGCCGTCTTCAAACCAGCACTCGAGGAGAAGGTGATCGGACCGGCGTCACTGGCCACAGTTGCACCAGCGAAAACGTTGTCCGCGATGTTGGTTGAGGTCACCGAAGGAGTCCAACCAAGACCTGAACCAGGCAGAGTGTGAACCCCACCGAAGTCCTTGAAGTCGTCAACCTGTCCGGTGAAGGACCACGACTGGTCAGGAGTGCGAGTGTCAGTGATCGTCACTGGCTTCAAGGTTCCCGAGGTCTGCAGCAAGTTGCCAGCACCGTTGAGAGTTGGTGTCGGCAAAATGACATCGTTACAAGGGTTGACCGTGTTGTCAGTGCTTCCGACCGTTCCGCTTGCACCATTTGACGGACCCGTTGATGGGCCATCGTTCAGCGGTGCAGCCTGCGGTGGACTGGCGTAGGAGCAACCATTGACCGAAATAACCAAGGCACCCTGAGCGGTAATCTTGGTCACAATGTCTTCGGTCGATGAAGGCTTGTTGCTCACTTCAATGTTCACCGTGTTTGACGTTGAGTCAGTGAACGATCCGGTAGGAGTAAAGGTGGCCGTAAAGGCATCCGTTTCCTCGCCACTGGGGGTGTACACGTACTGCGCCTGGTTAGAAGCAACAGTCACGGGCGAACCCAAGTTCGAACCGTTCTTCTTGAACTGAACCGAACCAGGGGTGCTGGCTGGGCCAGTTGCCGCCGTCAAGGTGATCGCCGTGCCGGGGGTCACAGGTGAGCCCTGGTCAGCGGTCAACGTGGTGGTCGTGGCAACGAGCTTGGCAACGGTGGAGAAGGATCCCTGCGTTGCAGCGGAACCATCGAATGCCGTCGTGCTGGGGATGAACGTGGCGTCCACCGTGTGGCTTCCCACCGAGAGGGTGGGCGTCGTCAACGTGGCAACACCTGAACCGTTAACGGTTGCTGGGCTGCCAACGTTGCTGCCGTCCACCTTGAACTGAACCGTGCCCACAGGTGTAACCGAACCTGAGACAGTGGCCGTCAAGTCAGCCGTATCCGTGGTGGCACTGGTTTGCGCACCCGAAGCAGTAATTGACGTTGCAGTGGTGTGGTAAACGGTTGATGAGGTGAAGTAAATGCCACCAGTGAACGTTCCATAGGTCGTTGCACCGACAGAGTTCTTGCACACCAGCGTGAAGTCATACCGACCGCTGTAACTAGTAAGAGCCGGTGACTGCAGGTTTCCGAAGTCCGTCATGTTGTACGCCGACGGAACGGTGATCCCGCCATTGCCGTTGGTCGCGTATCCTGCGATACCCGAGTTGCCAACAATGTTCTCTGATGCTGTTTGAACGCCCGTACCAGCGACGGTCATTTTGATGTTTGTACCGTTGTCACAGGCGCCAGAGCTGTTGGCCGTGACCACGGAGGAGTTAGATCCGGTCGCAGGCGTCAATGCCAACGAACCAATCACAGCTGCACTGGCAGGTGAGGCATTGAGCCCACCAACCAAAGCAGTCAAACTCAGGGTAACCGAGATGGCTACCAGCTTCTTGATTTTCACGATGTTAACCTTCTGTTCTCTCGAATGTTGTGCGGGAGTTGTGTTTGGCGGCGGTGCTACCCAGGTGTACAACCTTGTGGGTCGCACCGCCGCCAAACCTTTTTTAGTAACTACTGGTTAGTACGAGTTGCTGACGTCTCCACAGCTTCCCGACAATCCAAAGCCATAGGCCTGGATGATCGCTTGGCTAGCAGAGCTACACGCCAACGATGAGCCACCGTTGAAAACTTCCTTCCACGGCGAGGTGTTCTTCAACGCAGTAGGAATCACGTTGTAGACAGATCGTGTGATGTTGAAGGACGTGTTCACCTTGTTTGGCGAGGTGATTCCTGTTGGCGCGGATGAGGTTCCACCGCTAGCAATTGAAGCCAACTGGGCACGACCGCGACGGTCGGTTAGCAACTGAGTTGCTTGCGCGTTGTACTGCGGGATGGAGAACGGCACCAACATGTTGTCGGTGAGGAATGTTCCCGTGTGCTCCTCAATGGTTTGGCTGTTGTAGGAACCATCGATGATGCATGGGTACTTACCAGCAACAACGTCGGCGTCAGCAATACCCATTTGGGATTCCCAGAAGGAGCGAGTTCCCGAGCCAGCCTGCGGAAGCACAGGCTTGATGTCGGAGGTAACTACGGCCTTGGCAGCTGCACCCGAGCCAGCGCCACCGGTGAAGCTCACGGTAATTGAACCGTAGCCCGAACCAGCGTTGGTCAAGTTGACGGCGGTAACAGCACCGGAGGTAACTACTGCAGTTGCCGTTGCGCCGGAGCCCTGGCTGGCGTTGCCGGTGATCACAACGGTGGGAGCTGAGGTGTAACCCGTACCACCAGCGGTAACAGAGATCGAGGTGATCGTCTCGGTTACGTAGTCGGTGTTGCAGGTGTAGTAACCCTGGAGGTCTGACTTACGCAAAGTGCGCGAGACGTTGCTCGTGGGGGTGACTGCATAGTCCACTGCATCGAGTGCGAACGGCACGTAGGTCAAAGCTGGGCTGTTGGTTCCAGATCCACCAGATGATGAACGTGAGAACTGCAAGCAACCGTCACCCTTGAATCCGAGCGCGGCAGCAGTCGCGGCACCTGTTGGCAAGGTAGGACCAGATGTTGAAATCGTGGTTCCTGAAACCCCGGTGACAAAGGTTCCGGCTGGAATGTTTGTGCCGGTGACTTGAAGACCTGCCTGAACGCCAGTGGTACTCGAGACGTTCGTGATGGTTCCGTTGGTGTTGACATCACCGGTCGCACTGGTCGTAGCAGGCGTGTTGACGTTGTTCAACGAAGCCAAGAGACCCGTCTTGCCGGCGCCCGAACCATTTTGACGCGTTACCGCGTCACACAAAGCTGAAGCCTTGGTCTTGATGGTGGCTGTTCCTTGGGCGTTGTAGCTACCGACGATCTTGGTGCCGCTAGGAATCGTGGCACCGGTCAAGTCCGTAATTGTTCCGTCCGAAACCAAGGACGAGGTCAAGGACAAGGAGGTTATGCCGTCAGAAAGGCCAGCGACGACACCTTCAGTGGTGTCGGAGCCAACACCTGAAAGGGTGCGGTACGTGGGGGAACCAGATGGATCGGCATAGGCCGAGCCCATCGTGAGTCCACTAGCAGCAATTGCGATAACCGCAGCCGCTGCCGTAGCAAGCTTGTACTTGCTGTTCATAATCAATTTCCTCTCGATTTCTATCTCAGTTGTCCCAACACAATTTGCGCCGGGTTGTTGTTGTGCGGGCCTTATGAAGTTGTAAACCATATTGAGTTGTGTAGCTGGTGGTGCGGACTACGAGGTAGCGTCATAGCGCACGCCCCCCGAGCTTGTAGAGAATCGGCCCACTAAAGGCCGAACCCAATGCAAGAATCAACGCGACCAGAACTGCAAATCGGCCAAGCCCCAGAGCCGCTACCACTGCTTGCGCAGCGTTAACAACAGCTGCAAGGGGTGATCGCGATTGGTTGTCCGGCAGCGCGGTCACAGCTGCTACCGGCACGACCGGGCCACCATCAATGCTGGGAACCGCTGACGTGTTGCCCGGAGCGCGGTTAGTTCCAGAACTTGATGGAGCCACTACGCCGATCTTCTGCTGCGAAACTATGTGGTCAGCGGCGGTTACAGCCTGGGCGCGGAGATTGTTAGGCAACGGGGCGTATCCGTCAGGTAACTGACCCTGGAGCAATCCTGGAGTTTGTCCAGGTCCGACTGCATATTTGATCAGGTCCGAGTAATCCTTTGCCGCTTCAGCTGTCAACTTGGTGGGCACGGTGGCTGCATAGGTCAGGTTCGTGAGTGGATAGGAATTCCCAGTAGCCGCCGATGGGTTCGCTTGAAGAACCGACGTACCTGCGACTTCTTTCATGTGTCCGATCGCGGCAAGCATGTTTGTGGATGTCGGTGCTACGAAGTTCTTGCTGGCGTTCACAAGGTTGGCTGTAGATAGGCCATATCGCGCGGCAGTAGCAGCATCGGTGATACACAACAAGCCTTGCGCGTTATTGGGCTGCAGAGGAACTCGCTTGAAGGACGGCGGGGTGGAGTTTGGATCCCACAAGCGGCCAAGCGTGTCACCGCGTGAGGTCGCGCGCGCAGCATCGTGGTCATCTGCGGCATAAGGGTGGGCATCAAATTCGCACAGTTGCGGAAAACCTGGCTGCACATCGGCGCAATACAGGTCATTTCGAGGGAAGCGATCAATGGCCAGATCAAGGTTCTTGTAGTTTGGATTGATTGTCATGCCATAGGGATCGGGCTTGCCGGCCAAAAAGTCGCGAGCATCCTTATCACTGAGTACCCATTTCCACAACGTGCTCGCGGAATCGGAATTGCTTACCGTCATCAAGAGTCTTGACAGGGTCTGGAGTTGGCGCCCCTTGCCGGTGAAGTTTGGATTGAGATTTCTAAACTCAGTGTCGGCGACAATGTCCTCGGGGTTGTTCGCAACTTCGGGCGCCAAGGCATTGGCCAAACTCAAGCGATACGACTGCGATAACAACTTAAGAACCAAACGCTGGTTGAGATTCATCTGCGTCAAGCGCTTGCCATCATCTTTGGTCACCTCCGGTGGCGGCGCGCGTCCACTGGAATTGCTGTAGATGTTGAAGGCGATAACAGTGGCGTTGGCAGCAACCGGGGCATAGACAGCTGGGTGATCAGCGCCAAGTCGATCATTTGAGACCGGGTTAGATAGGAACGACAATGAAGGACTGGCTACTAAGTTGGCACGAGCTGTGGAGTCCGGCACCTGCGAGTAGCTAAAAATCGTTCCAGCACTTTCGCAAAGCTTCGGCTGCCACCGGTTCAGTGCCTCTTCAACCCCTTCTTGACCAAGAGTTTCACGCTCCTTGGCTCCGATCTTGCATGAGGCAGCAATGGCCTGGAAACCTAACGGGATGACAATTCGGTTCTGCCAGTTGGAATACTCCAAAGGTGAGGAATACAGCGAATTGCTGCCTTCTATCAGGGTGCCATTGACGTCTCGATCGCCGCGTGGAACAACCACAAGCCAGCAACCACGGCCGCGCGCAGTTGTTCCTGAGCCAACCGGAGTTCCGCAACCAAGGCCGGGCGCATCAAGGGCTGTTTGGACCTCAAAAAACTGCTCGCCGGTGCCATCAGGGCTGGTACGCGCGTAGGGAATCTCGTTCGTCGTAAACGAGTTAAAGAACTCTCGAGAGTCGTCGCCAACACCTGGGATCGTTTTACCCGTTACAGACTTGAAAGGTACGGACGCTTGATAAAAACCACCGTCATATTTGATGGGCTCGGCTGGATCATCGCGTAGCGAGCCATAGCTAACTTGACGAGAAGACGTTGATGAATCTGCACCACCGCGAGGGTCTCCGGTAAAGCCACCAAATTGACATTGCGTGCGATCAGGTCCCTCTGCTGCATCACCCCAGCACTGAAACATCTGCAAGTAATTCTTCGAGTAAATCGAATCCACCGGAGTGGGAACCCCACCCGTCCAGGACACACGCACCACTTGATTGGTCAGGTTTTCCGTCTGGTCAACCGTGACTTTAAGGTCGCTGTAGTCCCCTGTGCCCGACTGAGTAATCGACGCGGCCCCAACCCGAGAGGTTGCTTGCGCCATATTCGGGGCGCCGATCAACGATGAACCCACTGCAACCGAAATAACCACACTCGCCAAGGCCAGTCGGCCAAGGCGGGTGTGATTGGTTGTCAGTGGAGTTGAGGTCATGGCGTAAGGCCCCCACGGCGTCGTAACCGGCGAGCTACAAGTGGTGGAGCAATCACCAATCCGAGCAAGAAGATGCCCGCAACAATGACGGAAGTTTGCTCAATGCCCCAACCAGTTGATGGGGGCACAGTCAAGGCCGTGGCTTGACTTTGTTCGCCGGTGAGGCCTCCACCTTGCACTGCAGTGCCACCGGCTGGATCAACAGCACCAGAGGTCGTTGCAGTGTCGGTGGTGGTCGAACCCGTCGTCGAAGATGTCCCCGTACTACCTGATCCCTTGGTCACAGCAGTTGATGTGTTGCGCTGACCACCGGTGCCCGTAGTGCATTGAGCTGCACCTTGCTTATCGCAGGCCGGCGGATAAGGGGCGTTCTTGGCCAGCAAGTTCGCCCCTGTACTTGAGAACGTTGGGTTATTGCATTTGGCAATGTTGACGGACTTCACGTCAACACCAGGGATCTTCTTCACCTGTTCTAGCCCTGCCTTCACCAAGTTGATCGGTAGCGCCGAATACCCCAAAACATCGGCTTGCTGCTGACCTTGACACAGGAAGTAGTACGCAAAGGCGCCTAATGTGTAGCCCTTATCTGAACTAAAACCAAACTCTTGGCGCGTGGGGATGACCATGTAGCTGTAGCTCGACAGCGGGTAGGTGCGCTTGTCCGAGTTGTTGTAGACCCCACCCAGCTGCTGGGTCAGATAGGCCGAGGACTTGGAATCGTTGTTCACAGTGGCCCCAAGAAGCCCAACTGCAACATTGGAGGCGGTTGGTTCGGTGTAGTAGCCCGCCTTGTTGAGCACCTTGGCAACTGGGAACCCAGTGTTGAGTGCGTAGGCGTACTCGACATAGGTGATCGTTCCCACGTTTGCGCTCTGTGAGACATAGCCAGAAACACCTAGGGAACCTGACTGGGCGGTAAAGCCGCCGCCAGGAACCACCGGGTAGTTCGACGTCACCCCACAGGGCGAATTTCTGCCGGCCTTCACGCAGTAGGCATTCCACAAACTTGAGTACTTCGAACTTAGCCACGTTGTGAACTGAGCTGTCGTACCCGAACCATCCGAGCGAACTACCGGAACGATCTTGCGAGCTGGCAGAGCAAGGGAGGGATTGTCAGCTGCAACCTTAGGGTCATTCCAGTTCTTAATGTTGCCGGTGAAGATGCCTGCCAAGGTAGGACCTGACAATCGCAGGTTGGTGACACGCTTTCCGCCGATAACTAAGTTGTACATAAAAGAGGTTCCACCAGCCACGATCGGCATGTACGCGTAGCCACGAGATGGCGGGCTATCAACAACACCACCATCCTTGAGGCCGTAAGGGATCTCGGAAACGGCGAAGTCAACGGTGCCGTTGCGAAATTGGTTTCGACCATCAGAGGAGCCAGTACCTGCGTAGTTGACCTTGATGCCGTACTGCACAACGTTTCGGCGCCATTGGTCCAAAGCAACCTGGCTCCAGGTAGAACCGGCGCCACTAACCGGTACATAACTTGCAGCTTGCGCGGGACTGCCGATCGTCATCACCAAAATGGACAAACCAAGAGTCATGAAAGTGGTCAATCCGCGACGAGACTTCACAAAACTGAATCGTTGGCGCATCACGTTGATGAACTCCTTGTAGTGGTATCTGCTAACTGAGAAAATCTCTTGGCATCGCGTTCAGACTCTTTGGCCCGTCGCTGCACTTGGCGCTTCGTGAGGTTTCCTGGCCCACGCCCACCAATAATTCGCGCGATCACAAACAGAACTAAGACCACAACTAGCAACGTCATAGCAGCGCCAAAGGCGCGTTGAATCGACGTAATCTGCGGGTTGCCCACCAAGTTGAATGCGGCTAGTGGCAGCGAGACCATCGGACCGGAGAACGGATTGGTGTTCATCGACGCCGTGTATCCAGCGGTGATCAAGACTGGGGATGTCTCACCAATGCCACGAGCGGCACCCAAAATCACCGCTGTCATCAACCCGGAGCGCGCCGTGGGCAAGGTCACGTGCCAGACCGTTCGCCACTGGCCAGTGCCTAAGGCAAGGGATGCTTCCTTCAATGAACCCGGGACCAGGCGCAACACCACATCGGCTGCTCGAATGATGATGGGAAGCATCATCACGCTGATCGCAAGTGCGGCAGCAAAACCAGACTTAGGCAATCCCAAAATTAAAATCAATGTCGCGTAAATAAAAAGTCCTGCAACGATGGAGGGCAACGCAGTCATCGCTTCGGCAATGGTGCGGACAAAACGTGCGAATGTTCCAGGGATTTCATTAAGAAATACCGCGCAGGTGATACCCAGTGGAATAACTATCGCCAAGGCGATACTGATTTCAATCAGGGTGCCAACGATGGCGTGACTGATTCCACCCACAGACAACGGATCCAGCGGTCCGGCATTAGTCAAGTCCTGGGTATAAAAATTTATGTGTACCAAGGCTTTCAACCCACGGTAAGCCGTAAAAGCAACGATCACTACAAGCGCGGACAGGAGCAGAAAAGCAAGGGAGTGCACTACGGCTGCCACAACGCGGTCGCGAACGACCGGACCCGATTCGTCAAAGGAAACCAAGAGTGCATAAAGGACCAAGAAAATCACATAGGTCAAGAGCACAAAACCAATCGGGCCCGAAAGGGGCGCAATCTGCGTAAACAGCAAGGTGACAATGCTCAACGCAGCCAGCGCAGAACCACCAAGGGCCAGCAGATCTGATCGACGCAAACCAGAGATGCTGCGAGCTCGAGTCGCAGGAGCATCACTAGGAATAGGTGGCACAACGGTGGTGCTCAAACCATCAGCACGGGGCGCAAAAAGTTTTTCCGGATCTGTTATCTCAGGCATCGCTCACGGCTCCAGAACGAGATTTAGCAACGATGGATGCCGCCACAAAGTTGACAACCAATGTCACCAGAAACAGCGCTAACCCTGCGGCGAATAGCGCTGACGTACCGAATGCGCTTGCGGCGCCGTATTTACCTGCAATAGTGGCGGCGATTGAACTAGCGCCCGTTTCCAAAATGTGTGGCTGAACAGAAAAGACTGGCGAAATAATCAAGTAGACCGTGATGGTCTCGCCCAATGCTCGGCCCAAACCAAGCATCGTGCCGCCGATGATCCCGCCCTTGCCAAAGGGAAGCACCACCGAGCGGATCATTCCCCACTTGGTCGCTCCAAGGGCCAACGCACCTTCGCGCTCACCTGCTGGAGCTTGGGAAAAAACCTCCCGCATCACAGAGGTAGCAATGGGAGTGACCATCAACCCAACGACGATGCCTGCGATAAATGTTGAGGACGTCAACGTTCCGGCCGGACCAGCGAGCGGATCTGCCTTATCAAAACCATCGACATGCAGAAATGGGATCCAACCGAAGTAGGTGGTCAGCCAGCGCGAAATTCCAGTGACGCGTCCTTGGAGAAGGAACAATCCCCACAATCCATAAACGATGCTGGGCACCGCTGCCATTAAGTCGACCAAACTAATGAGCAATTGCTTAGAACGACGTGGCGCATATTCAGAGATGTAAAGAGCCGTGCCAATTGCCAGCGGCACTGCAACTGTTATTGCCACCAATGCAATGAGGAATGTTCCGAACAAGATCGCGGCAATGCCAAAGTTTCGTGAATCTGGCTCCCAGGCCTGATCGGTAAGAAATTTGAACCCCTGTGCTCGAAGGGCCTCACTGGCTCGGTAGGCCAAGAAGAGCCCCACCAGAGACATGATGGTCAGGACCGTGATGCCGCTGGTTCGCGTAATTCCTCTAAAGATCAGATCAGCAATTCCGACTCGTTCACGAATTTCCCGTGCCGCTACATCGGTTTCTGGACGCTGTTCTACAACGGTTGTATTCACAGTGCATCCGCAAAGGGTTCAAAGGTTCCCGGTGCTGCGTGATCTTGTCGGAGTCGAACAATGCGTTCGGGGTCATCGACAACTTCAGCGGTGGACACTGACTCCAAAAATTGGGCCAGGCAATAGTGGCATTCGCGTAACCGCTCATACCCTCGTGAGCTGCGGGCAACTGGCTGTTCATCAAGCATCAAAACCCAAAACCATTCAAGTCCAGCATCGGCATGAGTAATGACCGGTTCAACGCGTTCAATGTTTTCTCGAACAAAGCGGAAGTGTTGAACACTTTGGTCGTGAGAAGCAAAGAGATTTTGTCCTCGACCAAGATCGCGGTTATTCGCCGAAAGTAAACGCCACAAGATCCAGGTTTTCATTCCTTTTTCAGACAAGGTCAAGGTACTTGGGGCATCGCCCGAGCCTTCTACGAAGACCACTCGTGGATCAGACACCGTTCACCTCCTTCACGTGCCTAACCGTGGTCTAGAAGGTGAACCTGCAGGCAAAGAGAAGGTGAACAGGCGGTGATAATCCGGTGAGTTATCGGCGCTAGTTGGCTACCGGCGATTGGAGTTCACGGTGGCTAAGGTTGAGGGGTGCCTGACCAGACCCAAGTCCCATTGACCCCTGGGCTAACGGTCAGTCCCATTTCAGCTGAAGACCACCTGACCTGGCTTGCCGATCACAGCGCTTCTTTCCTCCAAACCCCCGCATGGGGAAAGGTGAAGGCAGACTGGAGGAACGAATCCCTTGGGTGGTTCCGCGGCCAGACCCTAGTCAGCGCAGCCCTTGTGCTCTACCGCCCAATCCCGAAACTGAAGTGGTCCTTGGCCTATCTTCCTGAAGGCCCATCGTTGCCAACCCTCAATCCAGAGCTCCCGGTGGACAGTTGGGCCACACCACTGGTTGATTACCTCAAAACCAAGAAAGTCTTCAGCATCAAAATGGGCCCACCGGTGATTAGCCGGCAATGGAATGCGGCCACGATCAAGTCAGCAATTGCCAACGGGAACGTGAGCAAACTTGGTGATGTTCCTGCTGATTCCCACTCAGCGCAAGCTCAAGAGCTCGTTGAACAATTGCGTGCCAGTGGCTGGCAGCAGGAATCATCAAAGGCTGATGGGTTTGGCGATGTGCAGCCACGATTTGTTTTTCAACTCGGCCTTGAAAACAAGAGCCTTGACGAACTCTTTGATGGATTTAGTCAGGAATGGCGCAGAAATATTCGGAAGGCAGAAAAATCCGACGTAGCCGTCAAAGAAGGCACCTTCGATGACCTCAAGGACTTTCACATCGTCTATGTTGAAACGGCGCAACGCGATCACTTCACCCCACGGCCCCTTTCCTACTTTGAGCGCATGTGGCAGGCCATGGCTGACGAAGATCCAGCTCGTTTGCGGCTCTTCCTGGCCAAGCGTGGAGATGAGGTCCTGGCCGCAACAACCTTGGTCACCGTTAATGGACATGCCTGGTATTCCTACGGGGCATCAACGACTGCAAGTCGGGATTTGCGCCCCAGCAATGCGATCCAATGGGCAATGATCAAGGCCGCCCATGAAGCAGGAGCTCACACCTACGACCTTCGTGGAATTGGCGATAGTTTGGACCCATCAGACCCGCTGTTTGGTCTAATTCGTTTCAAGCTTGGAACTAACGGCCGGGCAAGCGAATACATCGGTGAATTCGACTTTCCGCTCAATGCACTTTTGCACCGGGCCGTCACGGCGTATTTAGCCCGCCGTTAACGCAGTAGTTGAGAGGATGGGCACGTGAGTTTTTCATTGCGCGTGGACGGTCCGCTCTGGCGTGAGCACCTGTCCAAGACCATCGCTAAGGATTCAAGCCTTGTTCCCGTCATCAAGGGAAATGGGTATGGATTTACCAATGAGCAACTCGCTCTCGAAGCGGTTCGACTGCCGGTGAGCACGATCGCAGTGGGAACCCAAAGAGAAGTAGCGATGGTTCGTCAACATTTTGATCGCGAAGTTTTGGTACTGGCTCCGTGGCATCCGAGCTTGAGCCAGTCAGAGCGTGAGGCCGCCAACACCACCATCAGAACCTTGGCCCACACCGAAGCCATCAT
>CAIXNN010000054.1 GCA_903920865.1 uncultured Actinomycetes bacterium | reverse complement strand
GTCAGCGATTTCATGCGCGCTGTTCAAGATCAAGTCCGCGACTGGGTTCCTAATGATTTTGTTTCATTGGGCACCGACGGCTTTGGCACCTCTGATACTCGCGGCGCACTGCGTCGACACTTCCACGTCGATGCTGAGTCCATCACGGTGCGTGCTTTGAGTTTGTTAGCTCGTCGCGGCGAAATTGATGCTGATATTCCACGCCAGGCCATTGAGAAGTACAACTTGCTTGATGTTTTGGCCGCTGATCCAGGTCAAGGTATGGGAGATGCCTGAGCGTTTAGCGCGTTCTTAAAACCGGCTGTTCATTTGCCAGATCAGCACTTCAGCCGAACCATTGACCGCGCGCACGCTTTGTCCTTGCGCATCGGTGATTCGGGCCGCATCGCCTTGATCGAGGATGCCTGAACCCTCAATTTCAACCGAGCCGCGCGTGAGATAAACGTGGGCGAAGGCCGCATCGGGCACCTTGACCTGACCGCCGGCCGGAATGCGTGCAGCGAACAGGGTTGCATCCTTTTGCGCGATGCGGATAGCTGAATCATGAGCGGGCATTCCACTGACAACCGGAACAAGCAGCCCGCGATCAAGTTCGGCGCTGATATCGAGTTGGTCATAACCGGGGGTCAATCCAGCTGTGTCGGGCAGCACCCACATTTGAATGAAGTGAACCGGATTGTTGTGTTCTGCATTGTTGGTGATGACCCAGTCATCGTTTTTTTCGCTGTGCAAAATTCCGGTGCCCGCACTCATGCGCTGGGCAAGTCCGGGATAGATCACTCCAGTGTGGCCATGCGAGTCTTGATGGACCAAAGATCCTTCCAACACCCAGGTGACAATTTCCATATCGCGATGCCCGTGGGTTTCAAATCCGGTACCAGGGGCGACGACATCATCATTGGAAACCAGTAGCAATCCAAAACCGGTATTGGCTGGGTCGTAGTGGTGTCCGAAAGAAAAACTGTGTCGTGAATCAAGCCAGCCCCAATCGGTGGCGAATCGATCTGATGCTCGATGAATGGCAACGCTCATCGCTGACCTCCTCAGGCAACAAGTCTGCGCCCCACCTAGGCCTGCCTCTAGTGTGGGGTTGTGGCCCACTCACCAACTACTGCCGAAAGGCTCGTTCGAGCCAGTGGCGCACTTGCCACCGCGGCAACTGAGCGAATGGACCGCACGCTGCCCTGGTTTTCCAATATGGATGCCCAGGAGCGAGCCTGGGTGGGCACCATCGCGCAAGACGGCATCGCCGCGTTCGTCAAGTGGTACGCCCAAGACGATGACAACCCGCACATCAGCGCCAACGTTTTCGGGAGCGCGCCCAAAGATTTAGCTCGCGCCATTACTTTGCGTCAAACCGTTGAACTTGTGCGCACCACGATCGATGCAGTAGAAGATCAAGTCAGTGCACTTGCTGCCCCAGGCGATGAAGTCGAACTTCGCGAAGCAGTCTTGCGCTACGGGCGCGAAATTGCTTTTGCGTCCGCGCAGGTTTATGCCCAAGCCGCGGAAGCTCGTGGCGCATGGGATGCGCGCCTTGAAGCGCTCGTGGTCGATGCCATTTTGCGCGGCGAAGTCGATGCTGAAGTGCGCTCGCGGGCTGCTGCGTTGGCCTGGCATAACCGCGGCGATGTTGTCGTTGTTGTCGGACTGGCGCGCGGAGTTGACGCTGAGTCCATGGTTGAAGACATTCGCACCACGGCCCGCTCACTTCGCCTCGAAGTACTCGCTGGGGTTCACGGCGACCAACTCATTGCAGTCCTTGGCGGCATTGTCGATCCCCTTAAGGCCACAACATCCTTGGCCGATCAGTTCGCGCCAGGTCCGATCGTGGTTGGCCCCTTGGTGCCGGACCTTTTCAGCGCAACGGCCTCTGCCAGTGAAGCATTAGCAGGTTTTGCTGCGGTGAAGGCCTGGCCCGATGCACCCAGGCCGGTCTCGGCAGATGATCTACTGCCCGAGCGAGCACTAGCCGGTGATGAACAAGCTAAGCGCTTACTGGTCGATGACATTGCCAAAGCATTGTCGGGACAGATTTTGGAAACGGTCTGGGCTTATTTAGAAACCGGTTCCATCGAAGGAGCCGCCCGCGAACTCTTCATTCACACCAACACAGTGCGCTACCGGTTGCGCAAAGCCAGTGACCAAGCCGGCATCATCGTCACCACTCCACGCGGCGCACACACTGTTCGGATTGCTTTATCCTTGGCCGCATTGGAATCGGAAGGCTAATTCAATGAGTCAGCAGCGCGCAGTAGTGATCGTCTCCGGTGGCGCGGCGGTGAGTCCCTTCACCACTCCAGATGCAGCCTGCGCACAAGGCCAAGCAGCCGGCAGTACCGATACCTACCTTCGCCAAGGCTTGCTTGATGCTGGCTTTACTGTCTTCACCTCACCGGCCACTCTCGGTGGCACGCCAGCTGTTACAGATGAAGGCTTTGCCGGCTTTTCCCAGCCCCCACACGTACTTCCTAGCCCGCTGACCGTCAACTCGGTGGGTGCCATTGATGATGCAGGTTTTGCGCTGGCGAATTTTCTTGAATACCTCAACGAGGAATTTTCCATCGACACCGTTGATCTGATTGGTCACTCTATGGGTGGACTTTTTGCCAGAGCCGGTCACAGCGAATTGATCAAACGTGAATCACCGATCACCATCGGCTCGCTGGCAACTCTTGGTTCGCCATGGCAAGGATCTTTTGCCGGTGATTACAGCGCCGGTGAAGTATCTATCGACCTTGCCGATGGTGATCCAGTGTCAGAGGAAATCCTCAAGCAAGCCAAAGATTTGTTTGAGCACGCATCACAGGGAGCCGGTGAACAAGTCACCTACGAATACTTGAACACACCTGGCGGCTGGAATCAGCGACATGTTGGCGAGCTTGACGATGTTCCAGTCCTTTTGATCGGTGGCGATTACCTGCAACGCGAAGGTGGATCGCCACGGATGTGGCCCCACGATGGATTGGTAGCTCTCAGCAGCGCCCTAGCCCTAGAGGTTGGATCCGAGGTTGTACCCAACCGACAAATGCACACCTTCCCCGATGTGCATTCCATCTACTTCGCTGACGCCCTGGAACTGCCCTGGGAACGGGGCCTGACCTGGGACCCAGAGGTACTAGAGGTGCTTGTGAGGCACCTGACAACAGCTCAGGCGCGTGTCCGGGACTAGACCCCCAGATCTTTGTAGATATCCTCTAAAAATCATGGTGATTATTCGTCGGAGTCGTGCGCCTATTTGGGCACAGTCCACGCAAGGCTAGAGCCGTGCTCGCAGTCATCGCTCCTGGCCAAGGTTCGCAGACCCCTGGGTTCTTAGCCCCCTGGCTTGAGATCCCCACCTTCGCCGAACGCCTTCATTGGCTCTCGGCTGTGTGTGGACTCGACCTGGCTGAACTGGGCACCACAGCAGATGCCGAAACCATTAAAGACACCGCGATTGCACAACCACTAATTGTGGCCGCCGGTTTGGTTT
Organism: uncultured Actinomycetes bacterium; assembly: GCA_903920865.1. Lineage (GTDB taxonomy): Bacteria > Actinomycetota > Actinomycetes > UBA12327 > UBA12327 > AcAMD-2. The sequence continues at coordinate 8,707 of CAIXNN010000054.1, read as the reverse complement.
CCATCCTTGAACTCTTCCCGCACCCCACTGATGCCTACCGCGTCGTTGGTGTGGGAGCTGGACACAGCGTCGGTGAAATCACGGCAGCTGCTGCATCGAACATCATCACTGGTGAACAAGCCATGGTCTTCGTGCGCGAGCGCGGCAAAGCAATGGCCGCCGCGTCGGCGGCTACTCCAACGGGAATGTCAGCAGTGCTCGGTGGCGATCCAGACGTTGTGTTAGCAAAACTTGCAGAACATGGTTTAACTCCAGCCAACAACAACGGCGCTGGACAAATCGTGGCCGGTGGAACTCTTGAACAACTCAGCGCACTGGCCGAGGATCCACCAGAAGGTGCGCGCGTGCGACCACTACAAGTTGCTGGTGCATTTCACACCGTGCACATGGCACCCGCAGTTTCCACCTTGGCTCGCTATGCCCGATCCATTTCCACCCACGACCCGCGCGCTGCCCTGCTGTCCAACTCTGACGGCACTGTGGTCCACAGCGGCGTGGAGTTCCTCAAGCGCCTGGTCACTCAGGTCAACAACCCCGTGCGCTGGGACCTGTGCATCCAAACCATGGGCGAACTAGGCGTGACCGCAGTCATTGAACTGCCCCCAGCGGGCACCTTGACCGGCCTGATTAAGCGCGCTCTTCCCGATGTTGAAACGCTTGCACTCAAGACCCCCGATGATCTCGAAGCTGCCCGCGAACTGGTCGCCCGTCACGGCACCACCAGTCCACTGGATACCTCACCAACCTGGCGCATGCTCGTTGCACCGGCCAAGGGAATGTTCATTCGCGGCGGAGCAAACGAAGGTGATGCACTCGCCGTTGATGCACGCATCGGAACGGTAAAGACCTTGCGCGATGAACAAGATGTTTTTGCCCCGCACGGTGGCACCATCATTGAATGGCTTGTTGAAGATGGCGACCCGGTAGCTCCTGGTCAGCCACTAGTTCGTCTGCATCCGGAGGCCAACGCTTCATGACCTCCATGTCGGCTGCGAGCATCACACCGGTAACCGGTGCACCCTTTGCTCGCATCATGGGAGTGGGTTCCTACCGTCCAGCGCGCGTGGTGACCAACGCTGAAATTTGTGAACTCATCGACTCCAGCCAAGAGTGGATTCGCGAACGCTCAGGTATTGAAGAGCGACGCTTTGCCGCAGAAGATGAAACCGTTGCAGATATGGCCGTTGCCGCTGCCAGTAAAGCCATTGCAAGCGCAGGAATCACCCCAGATCAAATCGGCGCAGTCATCGTGGCAACGGTCACCCACCTGCTGGCCACACCCAGTGCAGCCGCTGAAGTCGGATATCGCCTAGGGGCCGGCAATGCACCGGCTTTTGATATCTCTGCTGCTTGTGCGGGCTTTTGCTACGGCCTGAGTTTGGCTCAAGACATGGTTCGTGGCGGAAGCGCGGACTATGTCGTGGTGATCGGGGTTGAAAAACTTACCGACATTGTTGACCCCACTGACCGTTCGACAGCGTTCCTGTTTGCTGATGGTGCTGGCGCTGTTGTTGTTGGCCCGTCAACCACACCAGCTATTGGCCCAACTGTGTGGGGCTCCGATGGTTCACACCTTGATGCCATCACGATGAGTGGTCGCTATGAAGATTTGCGCAATGAGCCCCGCGCCGAATACCCGCACGTGGTGATGCAAGGCCAAGTGGTGTTTCGTTGGGCCGTCAACGAAATGGCGCGCGTTGCCCAAGAAGCACTCGATGCGGCTGGTATTAAAGCCACTGACCTTTCCGCGTTCATCCCCCACCAGGCAAATCTGCGCATCGTTGATGCCATGGTTCGCGCTTTGAAACTTCCTGATCACATCCCCGTGGCACGAGACATTGTTAAAAGTGGAAACACCTCAGCAGCATCGGTGCCGATCGCGATGGACGCAATGTTGCAGGCAGGCCAAATCCCTTCGGGCGGTTTGGCGCTTCTGATCGGCTTCGGTGCTGGGTTGGCTTTTGCCGCCCAAGTAGTGGAGCTGCCCTAGACCGCCCGCACACAGCGGGTTGCACCACCGAAATAGATCAACTACCCACAACAAGGAGCACATAACATGGCCCAGACCGAGCAGGAAATCCTCGCCGGCCTTGCAGACATCGTCAATGAGATCACTGGCGTTGCTGTAGCAGATATCGCCACCGAAAAATCCTTCACTGACGACCTTGACATCGACTCGTTGTCCATGGTCGAAGTTGTGATGGCCGCTGAAGAAAAGTTCGGCGTCGAAATTCCTGACGAAGAAGTCAAGAACTTAGTCACCGTCGGTGACGCAGTTTCCTACATCGCCAAGGCCAGTGCCTGATCAAGTTTTCGCCCCATAGTTGTGGACGTTGACTAGGTCGACCAGCAAAACCATCGCAAAGGAGTTAGAAACGTGAGCAAGAACAACACACGCGTTGTCGTCACCGGATTAGGTGCGACTACTCCTGTGGGTGGAACTGCTGAGTCGACCTGGTCTGCCCTTCTTGCTGGGCAATCAGGTGTTCACACCATCAAAGATGACTGGGCTGCTGATCTTCCGGTGAACTTTGCCGGAGTAGCAGCCGTGGATCCCGCTGAGGTTCTCGACCGGGTTGAAGCACGCAAACTCGATCGCATTGCACAGTTCGCCCTGGTGGCCGCACGGGAAGCCTGGGCCGATGCTGGCCTAGACACCGTTGACCCGTTGCGGCTTGGGGTATCGGTTGCCACCGGCATCGGTGGCGCCTTGACGTTGCTGAGTTCTTGGGACGCAATGAAAACCAGTGGCCCGCGCAAGGTCAGCCCGCACACGATTCCGATGCTGATGCCCAACTCGGCCGCAGCAACAGTGGGCATTGAGTTCACTGCTCGCGCTGGCGTTCACACCCCGGTGGCCGCGTGTGCATCGGGAGCTGAGTCAATGGCCCAAGGATTAGAGATGATCCGCAGTGGTCGGGCCGATGTTGTCGTCGTTGGTGGCACCGAAGCGTGTGTTCACCCACTGCCCCTTGCAGCCTTCGCATCGATGATGGCCCTGTCACGTCGCAATGACAATCCTGAAGCAGCATCGCGTCCCTGGGACAAAGCCCGCGATGGTTTTGTTTTTGCTGAAGGTTGCGCGATTTTGGTTTTGGAATCTTTCGAACATGCGCAAGCCCGCGGTGCTCGGATGTATGCAGAAGTAGCTGGCGCTGGGATCACCTCTGATGGCAGCGACTCCATGGTTCAACCCGATCCCACCGGCGCTGGTGCCCAACGCGCCATCGAAGCAGCCCTTGCCGATGCTGGTGCCTCGGCAAGCGATGTTGTTCACGTCAACGCGCACGCAACCTCAACCCCGCAAGGTGATGTCGCTGAAGCCCTGGCAATTCGCCATGCTCTGGGTGCGGCCAGTGATGGCGCCTGCGTGACCTCAACCAAGTCCATGACCGGTCACCTGCTGGGTGCTGCTGGTGCGTTGGAATCCCTAGCTGTGGTCAAGTCCATTTATGAACGCCTTGCCCCACCCACAATCAACCTCGATGACCCTGAAGATGACCTTGGTTTAGACATCGTCACCGGCTCACCCCGCGCACTTAGGGCCGGCGACATCGTGGCCTTAAACAACTCATTTGGTTTTGGTGGTCACAACGTGGCCCTTGCCTTCCGGAGTATCTAAATGACAACCGCAGCCAGTGCCAAGCCAAAAATTGATCGGGCTAGCGATCCGCGCAACCCCAATCACCGCATGGCTGCCTTCCTTGATCAAGGTTCCCTGCAACTGATCTCCACCGACGATGACAGCGGCATGCTGGCAGCAGTTGGAACCGTTAATGGTGCGCACGTTGTGGTGTTCTGCTCAGACCCCACCATTCAAGGTGGCGCTATGGGCTCAGCTGGTTGCGATGTCGTCGTCAAGGCGTACGAGCGCGCACTAGCCGATGGCGCCCCGATTGTTGGTTTGTGGCACAGCGGTGGCGCCCGACTTGCCGAAGGTGTCGAATCACTGCACGCAGTAGGTTTGGTTTTCCAAATCATGACCCGAGCATCGGGAAAGATTCCGCAAATCTCTGTGGTACTCGGAGCTGCTGCCGGTGGCGCCGCCTACGGCCCAGCCTTGACCGACATTGTCATCCTCGGTCCCGAAGGCCGAGTCTTTGTCACCGGACCTGATGTGGTGCGCTCAGTCACCGGTGAAGACGTTGACGCCCTTCGCTTGGGTGGACCAGAGCCGCATGGTCGTCGCTCCGGTGTTGTGCACGTGATCGCTGATTCCGAACAAGATGCACTCGACCAAGCGCGCAGCCTGTGTTCCCTGCTCGGCGATCAAGGCACCTTGGACCTGGGCAAGGTTCACGATGAAGACCTGGGAAGTTTGCTTCCCGAATCCACCAAGCGCGCCTACGACGTGCACCCTGTGGTCGATCACCTACTCGATGACAACACCACCGTTGAACTCCACGCCAAGTGGGCGCCCAACATTGTCACAGCCCTGGGACGCCTAGGTGGACGAACCGTTGGTGTGATCGCTAATAACCCGCTGCGTCTTGGTGGCTGTTTGGATTCACCATCGGCAGAAAAGTCTGCACGCTTTGTGCGCATGTGTGATGCCTTCGGCGTTCCACTTGTGGTCATGGTCGATGTTCCCGGTTACCTGCCCGGCGTTGGCCAAGAGTGGGATGGCGTGGTGCGTCGTGGCGCCAAACTCCTGCACGCTTTTGCTGAAGCCGTCGTGCCACGCATCACTGTTGTCACGCGTAAGGCCTACGGCGGTGCCTACATCGCCATGAACTCTCGCGCTCTGGGCGCAACTAAAGTCTTTGCTTGGCCCGATGCCCAAGTGGCCGTGATGGGAGCGGTGGCCGCCATACGTATTTTGCACCGACGCAAATTGGCCGAAGTGGCTGAAGATATGCGCCCACAAGTTGAACTCGAACTGGCCGCTGAACACGAATTGATCGCCGGTGGGCTGAGCCGAGCACAAGATCTTGGTGTGGTCGATGAGATTGTTTCGCCGGCGAGCACTCGCTCAGCTATTGCTGGGGCCATCTTGGCCGCCCCTGCACTCCGCGGGGATCACGGCAACATTCCGCTGTAGCGGCCCCACTACGACCAGGCGCTGAAAAACTTGGGGCCGCGTTAAGAAAACTTAGACGACGTTGTGCAGAACCCGAATCGGTGCACCTTCACTGGCCCAGCGGAACGGTTCGAGTTCTTCATCCCAGGGCTGACCGAGTACGCGCTCAAGTTCGGTTTGCAAATCAAGTTCTTCGGCAATGGCCCGCGCCACACATGCGCGCAGCCGATCTTCATTAATCAAGATGTCGCCATTGACGCCGGTGGTTGCGCGAAAGAGTCCAAGACTTGGTGTGCTGGCAAAGCGTTCACCTTCATAACCTGGTGATGGTTCTTCGAGTGCTTCGAACAACATCTTGGGCCAACCGCGAAAAGCTGACGCTAACCGTGCACCGGTGCCAGCATCGCCATCCCAGGTGAACTCACAGCGCACACACCCTGGTGCTGCTGCTTGAGGTGTCCAATCAAGGTCAGCGCGCATACCAAGAACACCAGCGATACCCCACTCAATATGAGGTGCCAGTGCTGTGGGTGCAGCATGAATAAACACGACGCCGTGTGCCATTAGAGCCTCCTGCAGGTGTGAGGTGCGTCTTCCCCAACGACCTGACCTGCATGGGCGGCTTGGCTACCGACCTTGTTCAACTGAGCTCATCATGCCTCATGTATGTCCACCTTGCCTAGGAACACGCCTGCCTGAAGCCATGACACGCCGGGCCTTAAGGCCCAATTAGGCATACCTGACCCAAAGGGCTGACAACTAGCCCCGTACCCTGTAAGTCTGTACATCCGGCTTTACCTTTTCAGGAGTTACCCATGCCCATTCCCTCGCACGACGAACTGACTGCCTTGGCGCAGCAGCTCGGCATGAGCAGAGGCGACCTCGAGGCCTTTGTTGAGGCTTGGAATCGGGCTGGGCAAAAGGAACCACTCACTGAGTTCTTGGGGATCAAGGACACCGGACCTCAAGGCGATCCCGGCTCCCTGACCGCGTAATTGACTTTCGCGGGCAGGAGACCTTAATAGGTTCCGTCCTCGCAGGGTGCGGGTTAGCCAGTGCTCTACCCCTTCCGGTCAGCCCAGGACCAGTAGGGCGCCTACGCAGAGCGTGATCAGGGCAATGGTGACTAGGTAGATCGCCGAAGAGGTCTTTGAGGCTACGAATTCACCCATCAGAGATTTGTCTCGGGCGATGATGAACATGAAGATCAGCAGCGGCAAGAGCAGTACCGCATTGAGTACCTGGGTCAGAACCAAGATGGGAATCAGTGGTGCACCAGGGATTAGCACGATGAGCGCACCCATGGTCACGATCACGCCGAATGAAATATAGAAACCGCGCGCGTGCTTGAAGTCTGAATCCAGCGCGGCTTGTCCCCCACTGAATTCAGTAATCGAATACGCCGTTGACAGTGGCAAGATCGCCGCCGCCAGTAAGGCCGCACCGATCAGCCCCAGTGCGAACAGCGCTGAGGCCAAACTTCCCGCCAGTGGTTCTAGGGCTTTTGCCGCATCGGCTGCATCGTTGATCTTCACCCCCTGCACGTGAAGGGTCCCCGCACACGAGATCACCACAAAAAATCCAATCACGCCGGTTAAGACCGCGCCGGTGATCACATCGATGCGTTCAAACTTTAGATCTGATGGCATCAGTTTCTTATCCACCGCATAGGACTGGATAAAGCTCAAACCCCAAGGGGCCAGCGTGGTTCCCAAGGTGGCGGTGGCAATCAGGACCGCATCGCGCGTTAGCGGCATCGTGGGCACCACAAGCCCACGCGCGGCCTGACCCCAGTTGGGATGTGAGAGAAACCCTGCAGCGATGTAGGCAATAAATACTGTGGCCAGCAACATGAAAAGGTGCTCCACACGGTGAAAACTTCCCCGCACCACCAACAGCGAGACGATGATCGCGGCCAGTGGAACACTGATGTAGCGCGAGATGCCAAAGAGTTCAAACCCGGCAGCAATACCGGCAAACTCCGCGCAGGTGGTTCCGATGTTGGCCACGACTAAAACTGTCAAACCAAGGGCAGCAGCGCGAACACCAAAGCGTTGTCGAATCAGACCAATCAAACCTTGTCCGGTGACCACACCCATTCGGGCACCTAGGTTATGAAAGATCACCAAAGCAATGGTCGATAACAACAACACCCATAGCAGTTGGTAGCCGTAGTTCGCGCCCAACACTGAGTAGGTCGTGATCCCGGCCGGGTCATCATCGGAGAGTCCGGCCAGCAAACCAGGACCCAGGACCGCCAGCAGTGGCAACCAGCGAAGCTTGAGCGATGTGCGCGTTGGGGCTGAGGTTGTGCTCATGGTCGGTGCCAAGGTTGTAAGCGAGTAAATCGTCGTCGAGAACCAAGAACTAATCGCCGGGCAAGTGTGGGATCGGCCAAAACCGCTTGCGTGGTCTGATCGTCTAGGTGGTCCAAAATCTGTCGTGCATCCGGAGCTGGAACAACAGCGAGAAGATGTTTGAGGGCTGCCGCATTCAAGGTGTGTACGAGGGCATTCTCATCCGCAAGCTGAAGCTCGTGCCCGCGATCTGAGGTCAGGTGGATATCACTCCACCGAACCACCTTTTGTGGGACTTTGCGGCCGAGCCGATGCAGCCCCAGTCGAGCTAGCACTGATGCAACGCCAACATCAACCCCGACCACTTCAAGCTGGCCAGCGTGAGCATGGTCGAGCAACACATCGGAGACGCGGGCCACCCGGGTTCCGGCCACATCAATGATTTGGGTATCCAAGACATCGCGCTTGAGCAGGAACTGAGCCTGTTGCAATTCCTCAAGCGGGCGAGCCTCAAGTGCGGTTGGCTCAACGCTTGTCGCTAGGACAATGCTGGTGCGCTCAAAGCGTTCGACCTGGTCCCAGGTGATCAACCAGAGCCGGTGATCAGCGTGCCCAATGAGGGCATGGACGAGCGGGTGGCTCACGCCGGTGACCACAACATCTTCAACCTTGCCCCAGAGCTGTCCATCGCTGCGATGGATCGGCGCTCCCAGGTAGCGGTTGAGTTCAAGCATGCCTCCACACTAGGGCTCAGGCGTGAAGGAACGCATCAGTCTGCGAGCATTGAACCAATAGGTTGTTTACTTTTGCGTTCTATGCGTTTCTTACGCCTAGAAGTGTCAAGGAATTTGCCTTGTTTTGACGTATTTACCGCTGGTTTGTGCGCGATCCTCATGCGTTTATTTCACATACACGCCCGAGGTGAAAAACAAACATCTCACAGCGACTCAATGTCGTATTGTCCTGAGACGATCTATTCTCAGGCGCAATAAATACATCACAACTAGCAAGTCAAAAGACATCATCGGGGTAATCAGGAAGTCAAAGCGCTCGTTAACCTCTGCCATTGTCTGAGCGCTTGACTAGCCTTGCATTAATCAGTTGAGTTCACCTCCTGCCTTGATTCTCGCGAACTGCGCGCGGAACCAGAAGGCGCCCAAAGGATTAGGGGGGGGGGTGAACTATGGCCAAGACGCCGGCCAAGGAACGAAAAGACTTAGCCAACGCAAAGGCTGAGGCCACGGCCTTGCACGATGGCTCAAGTGCCGATGCCGTTGAACACGTTGCCTTTTCAATCCTGTTCGCCGGGGTTGACCCGAGCTACCGACTCGAGAACTTGCCCAATCTTTCCGCTCGGGCTCGCAACACCCTCTTACGCAACGATGCGGTC
>CAIXNN010000053.1 GCA_903920865.1 uncultured Actinomycetes bacterium | reverse complement strand
TGCGAAGGAACCCACCCAGAGTGCAACCGAACACGCACACAAGACACCTACGCCATCGCCGCCCACGCGACCATTGAACGCATCGCCACCTTCATCGAGGAGCACAACACGCAACAAGCCCGCCGTGCTGCCTTTGATGCCAGTGAAGATTCCGAGGTCACGCCATGAGTGGCCTGCAACAAGTCGCCGAGGCTCGCGTGCCGCTCAACCAACAAGAAAGAAGGGGAACTATGAACGACGAATACGAACTCAATGAGCGCTCGCTTACTCACGCCAAGAACTTCCTAATTGTAGACGGGAATGGCCACGGCGGCGCAATCAACGCACTGGAGCGCGCGCAAGTTTACGCGCTGGTCTCAATCGCCGAAAGCCTGCACACCCTGACCAAGTTCCTCATCAACAAGGAAGAGGGCACGCCATGAGCCTCTACCCGGTTGACCCCATCAGGTGAACATCGATGACGCGATTGAACTCAAAAAACTAAACAAACAAACCACCCAGCCGAAACCTCACTCGTCGGTGGTCCATCCACCCCACGTCAACCACCCCTGGGCGATCACCGCCATGGAGCGGGAACTGCTCATTGTCCGAACATCCATTGAAGGCAACCGCAGGACCAGCCTGCTCCATGCCGCCAACAAGCTCGGTCAACTGATTCCGCATGGGCTGGAGTACGCCCACGTCACGGACCAGTTGCGTGAGGCTGGTGTGAGCGCAGGTCTGGAGCCTAAAGAAATCCATGACACGACCCGTGACGGCCTTGCATGGGGCATGGAACGACCCCGTGCCCTGCCAGAAGCCGTTGACGGTGGCTTAGGCGAGCGTGAGTGGCTGGCAGAGTTAGGGGCGAGGGATGGGGTCAGCGTGGCTCCAGAGGTCACACAGCCCCCAGAAACGGCAAAAGCCGTAGAATCCACGGAGATCAACGATTTCTGGTTGACCCGACCGGAACTGACCCTCATCAGACAAGCAGCACAAGCGCGCCGAGTTTCACCCTTCGCCGTGCTGGGCGTGGTCTTTGCCCGGATGCTGACCATCACCCCGCACGCCATCACCATCCCACCCCTGATCGGTGGGCACGCCAGTTTGAACCTATTCGTTGGACTGGTGGGGCCGTCGGGTGCAGGCAAAGGCTCAGCTGTGGCCTGCGCCACTGAGTTCTTTGACATCCAAGACAGCCTCGATGGAAGCACCCAGCGCAAGTTCGTCAACCTCGGTTCCGGTGAAGGAATCGTCCACGCCTACCGCAAGAAACCAACTGATGCGGAACCGTACGGCATCGTCAACACCGCGGTCCTGTTCAACGTTGCAGAAATTGACTTCCTCACCGCCACAGCCAACCGCCAAGGCGCCACGATCATGCCGATGCTGCGCTCGATGTGGAGCGGTGAGCAGCTCGGATTCCAAAACGCAGACCCCACTAGGCGTATCCAAGTCCCAGCCCACAGTTATCGAGCAAGCCTGATCTGCGGTATTCAGCCACAAAAGGCTGGTGCCCTGCTCAACGACGCTGATGGTGGAACCCCGCAACGGTTCACGTTCCTGCCCACCGATGACACCACCGCCCCTGATGAGCCACCGCCATTCCCACCGGCGCTGATCTACAGCACGCCGCAGTCAAACCCGGCACAAGCCCGTGAACACGCCAACAGCCTTGGCACCGGGGGACGCAACATGGTCCTCCCGCAACACATCATCGACACCATTCAAGCCCAACGCCTGCGGATGCTCAAAGATCAAGCAGGGGCCAGTGCCGACATCGCCGGTCACGACACCTTGAACCGCATCAAACTGGCCTGCTGCTTTGCCCTGCTCAACGGTTCACACACCGTCACCGACACCGACTGGGAACTGTCGGGGATCCTGCACCGGGTCAGCCTCAACCAGCGCTGGCACATCCAAAACCAACTCCAAGAGCGCGCACGCACCGATGCTGACAACAAGGCCAAACGGTCAGCCCGGACCGCGGTGATCATCGAGAACACTCAGGAAGCAAGCAAGACCCAGTCAGCTGCCAAACGCATCCTCACCAAACTGCAAGAAAACCCTGGTGGATTAAGTGCCGGTGCGCTTCAAGCAGCCGTGCGATACAACCACCGCGAGTATTTCGAAGACGCCATCCAAGTGCTTGTGGATAACTCGCAAATTGAGCAGTTTGTAGAAGGCTCTGGCAAGCATTATCGGGCCAAAAAATGACCAACAAAAAAACGCTTCAAGGTTCTGTACCACCTCTGTACCGCGGTACAGAGGCTGAGAAAACGCTAGGCACAACAGGCGTAATAAAAAAAACACACACCTGCCCACGTGCGCGTAAGGAAGAACATTTTTTTACAAACCTCTGTACCGCGGTACAGAGGCGTACAGAACCTCTACTAGCCCTCACTGGTGGTGCAAATGAACGATGACGAAAAGAACCAAATCAGCCTGTGGATAAGTCTTCACAAATCCAAGATTTTGATTAGCGAAATGACCGACATTTTGCAAAAAATGGAACTGCTGCATTCCGAGCGATTAGACCTCAATGTCTGTGTTGAGTGCTTCCAACCTTGGCCCTGCCGAACCCTTGAAACCATCACCTACGGAGATCAACTCTGATGACCCAACTCACCCCATGCTCCATTCCCAACTGTCACGACCTTGCCACTCAGTGGCTCACCTTCACACCCAGCGCCGAGCAGCTGCCCTTTTGCAGTCATCACGCTGACCGGCTAGGGGACCAATTCCCTGAACAGCCCCAGCTGAGGCATCGCATCGATACCGGGATCCCCCGATGAGCGCGGCACGGGCCAAGGGCACCGCGTGGGAGACAGCCATCGTCAACTACCTCATCGGTGAAGGTTTCGTCATGGCTGAGCGTCGAGCGCTTGCCGGTTCGCTTGACAAAGGCGACATCACCGGCATCCCCGGTGTGGTCATCGAAGCCAAGAACTGCAAAACCATCAACCTTGCCCAGTTCGTTGATGAGGCCAACGTGGAAGCCACCAACGCCAACGCGGACGTGGGTGTTGCCTGGGTCAAGCGCAGGGGCAAAACCTCACCTGCGGAGGCGTACGTGGTGATGAGCGGAACCACATTCATGGAGCTGCTCACTGAATGGATCAACAAATGAACGAAAACTTTAATGAAAAACGACTGATCATCCTCGCGCTGATGCTGTGGGTGCTGATCTTTCTGGTGGCAATCTTTGGCGATACACACAGCCCTAAGCCAACACGGAGCAACGCCACCGGCCCAGCCGTTGTGGTCAAGGCCAAAGCCAAGCCAAATTCTAAGACTGTGGCA
>CAIXNN010000052.1 GCA_903920865.1 uncultured Actinomycetes bacterium | reverse complement strand
TGGGACCGGGTACGAAACTGCCTTCCCTTGGACACGTTCCGTTTGCCCTTCTACGTGATGCCTACCAACGCCAAGCGGCGGCGATGATTTCTGGCGGCGTTGACGCCGTCCTGATAGAGACCTCGCAGGATTTGCTTCAAGCCAAGGCCGCGGTCATCGGAACCAAGCGGGCGATCACGCAAGCCGGAGCCGATGTCGCCGTCATCGTCCAGGTCACGGTCGAGACCACTGGAACGATGCTTCTCGGTAGCGAGATCTCAGCGGCCCTGAATGCTCTGGAGGCGTTAGGAATTGATGCCATCGGGTTGAACTGCGCAACAGGCCCGGCGGAGATGAGCGAGCATCTTAGGCATCTTTCTCGGCATGCGGGCATCCCGATTACCTGTATGCCCAATGCTGGATTGCCGGTGCTTGCAGACCACGGTGCGTCGTATCCGCTGACTCCTGCCGAATTGGCGCAGGCAATGCAACAGTTCGTCACCGAGTTTGGTCTCGGGCTGGTCGGTGGCTGTTGCGGAACCACACCAGAACACCTAAGCGCAGTGGTGCAAGCCGTTCAAGACCAAGCTGTTGTAAGGCCTGAATTGATCGTTGAACCAGGCGTATCGAGCCTTTATCACTTTGTACCGTTCAAGCAAGATGCGGATCTGCTCTCCATTGGTGAGCGAACAAATGCCAACGGCTCCAAGATTTTTCGGGAGACGATGCTTGAGGGCAGGCTGGATGATTCCCTGGAGATTGCAAGAGAGCAAATCCGAACGGGTGCTCATCTGCTGGACCTATGCATTGATTACGTCGGTCGCGATGGTGTTGCCGATATGCGTACCTTTGCTGGACTTCTGGCCACTGCTTCCACTTTGCCACTGGTTATTGACTCCACCGAACCTGCGGTCATTGAAGCGGGATTGGAAATGCTCGGTGGGCGAAGCGTCGTCAATTCGGTGAACTACGAAGATGGAGATCGACCAGACTCGCGAATCAACAAGATCATGCCAATCATTCGTGAACACGGTGCGGCAGTGGTGGCGCTGACCATTGACGAAGAAGGTCAGGCTCGAACGTGTGAATGGAAAGTACGCGTTGCCCACCGACTGATTGAAGACTTGACGACCCGCTGGCAAATGGCCGAGTCGGACATCCTGGTCGATTGCCTGACCTTCCCGATAGCCACCGGTCAGGAGGAAACTCGCCGCGACGGAATTGAAACTATTGACGCCATCCGCGAACTCAAAGCGCGTCATCCGCACGTGCAGACCACGTTAGGACTATCAAATGTCTCCTTTGGGCTTTCGCCAGCCACTCGCGTTGTTTTGAATTCAGTTTTTCTTGCCGAATGTATCGCCGCCGGACTCGATTCAGCCATTGTGCACGCATCCAAAATCGTTCCAATGCATCGCATTCCGCAGGAGCAGCGTGAAGCCGCGCTTGATTTGATCTACGACCGCAGGGTGTACGGCGATGATGGTGAACTGCAATACGATCCGCTACAAAAGATTTTGGAACTGTTTGAAGGTGTGGATCCGTCGGCGTCCAAGGACGACAGAGCCGCTGCACTCGCGGCGTTGCCGCTGGATGAACGACTTCGCACGCGGATCATTGATGGGGAGAAGACCGGCCTCGATGACGACCTCGCGCAGGCGTTGACGCGCAGGTCGGCGCTGTCGATCGTCAATGATGTATTGCTTGAAGGTATGCGCACTGTCGGCGAACTGTTTGGCAGTGGACAGATGCAGTTGCCTTTCGTCTTGCAATCAGCGGAGGTAATGAAAGCCGCTGTTGCCTACCTCGAGCCTCATATGGAACGCTCCGATGACGAAGGCAAGGGGACCATCGTTTTGGCCACGGTCAAGGGGGATGTCCATGACATCGGAAAGAACCTTGTCGACATCATTTTGACGAACAATGGCTATTCGGTCGTCAATTTGGGCATCAAGCAGCCAGTTACGGTCATTCTTGAAGCCGCCCAGACGCACTCGGCCGATGCGATCGGAATGTCTGGCTTGCTTGTCAAATCCACGGTGGTCATGCGCGAAAATCTTGAAGAAATGAATCAGCGCAAGGTGGCCCAGCGGTGGCCAGTGTTGCTCGGCGGTGCGGCGTTGACCCGCGCCTTCGTGGAGCAGGATCTGGCTGAGATTTTTGATGGACAGGTGCGCTACGCCAAGGATGCCTTTGAAGGCCTAGCCTTGATGGATTCAGTCATGGCAGTCAAACGCGGTGAACCTGGGGCCCAGCTGCCGGCACTTCGTGAGCGTCGAGTCAAATCATCAGCTGCAGTTCAATCTAAAACTCCAGATGTTCTCGACACCCAGCGCTCAGATGTTTCACAAACCATTGACGTACCAACGCCACCGTTTTGGGGTACCCGCGTGGTTAAGGGCATAGCGCTGGCCGACTACGCGGCCTACCTTGACGAGCGCGCAACTTTCATGGGGCAGTGGGGCCTCAAGGGATCGAGAGCTGATCATGGTCCAACTTACGAAGATCTGGTGGAAACACAGGGTCGTCCACGGTTGCGCTATTGGCTTGATCGGATCCATACGGACGCCTTACTTGAAGCGGCTGTGGTGTACGGCTACTTCCCCTGTGTAAGCCACGGCAACAACTTGATCATCCTCGATGAGGCGGGCAATGAGCGAACTTCCTTTACCTTCCCCCGCCAATCCCGAGATCGCAGGCTGTGTCTATCGGACTTCTTTAAGTCTAAAGATTCTGGCCAATTCGATGTCATCTCCTTCCAGATCGTCACCATGGGCCAACGCGTGGCCGATGCGGCTAATGAGATCTTTCAAGCAGATGCTTACCGCGACTACTTGGAACTTCACGGTCTATCGGTGCAATTGACCGAAGCTTTGGCGGAGATGTGGCACGCGCGAGTTCGCCAGGAACTCGGCATAGCTGGTCAAGACGGGGACCTTGACGCCATGCTTAAGCAAGGTTACCGAGGTTCGCGATATTCGTTTGGTTATCCAGCGTGCCCAGACGTCGAGGACCAGACAAAGCTGGTGGAACTACTGGATCCATCAAGAATCGGTGTTGAACTCTCCGAAGAATTCCAACTACATCCTGAACAGTCAACATCAGCGATGGTGGTTCACCACCCAGAGGCGAAATACTTCAACGCCGGCTAGGGCTATTCACTACTGATGGCGTCAAGCACGTTCAGTCGTGAGGCACGCCGTGCCGGCCAAAGTGCCGCGAGCACGCCAACCAACGCCGAAACCACCAAGAATGCGATCAGCTGGCCCCAGGGGATAGCCAAGAGTTGGATGCCCTCGTTACGCAGGACCCTTTGCAGGCTGACTCCGAAAATCACACCTAGACCTAGGCCCAATAGGGCACCAAAAACTGCGATGACCATCGATTCCCAGCGGATTGAGGACTTCATCTGCTTGCGCGACATTCCCACCGCACGAAGCAGACCAATTTCACGAGTGCGCTCAACGACGGACAAAGCCAACGTGTTCACAATTCCCAGGATGGAAATGATGATGGCCAGTCCAAGGAGGGCGTAGATGATCGCGAGAATCTGGTTTACCTGACCCACAACGCTGGCCTTGTATTCGCTTTGATCCTTGACCACCACTGTAGGTAGATCGGCCAGGGCCTTATCAATGTTGGCCTTAACCGTGACGGGGTTTGCACCGTCTTTCAGCGTGGCATATACGGCCGAGTCTTGGTCGGGCTGACCGGCTTTCACGAAGTTGGCATTTGATGTCACGTATCCACTGAGGAGACCATCTCTGGCGAATGTGCCGTTGATAGGCAACTTCACCGTGTTTCCATCGGCAAAAAGAACGCGAATTGATTGGCCGATCTTCAGGTTGCTTGACGTGAACGTCTGGTCATCAACGATGAAGCCATTTTTGGCGCCAGCCACGCTTCCCTGCTGGAAGTCCAAGGCCAACACCTGGGAGACAGTCGCGGGATCAATACCGCCGATGACTTCTACGCGCTTGTTGATCTGACCTGGAGCACTACGAATGGGCGAAACAACACCTACGCCGGGGACGGCCTGCACATCTTGGGCCACCACGGGGCTAAACCCTCTGAAGGTGGTGCTGGTGACAATAAAGTCCGCTCGCAAAACTCCCTCAACCGAGGCACTTGTTGACGCCTTGGTGGATGCTCCAAGAATCGACATCGCACCTACGAGGGCAAGGCCAATCATCAAGGCCGACGCGGTCGATGCTGTCCGGCGACGATTGCGCTGCGCATTGTTGACAGCGATGCGGCCCGCGATGCCTCTGCGGCGAATAGGAATACCCAAGAAACCAATAACCGGGCTAGCGATAACGGGGGACAACACGATCACGGTGCACAAAAGGAGAGCCGATCCTGCTCCGACAAAGGTTGCACCCTTGGCTCCAGCCTTACCTACACCGACGATCAAACTGATCACTCCCGCACTCAGCAGGACTAGACCGATGATGACGCGATTACGCAGTGATCTTTGAGGAAGGGCAACCTCAGCGCGCATAGCGGCCACCGGGGGAATGCGACTGGCTCGACGAGCCGGAATGTAGGCAGCTGCGACGGTCACAAACAGACCAACGATGAGGGCAACGATGACTGTTCGTGGCTGAACCACTAATGATCCCGTAGGTAGGTCACCGCCCAAAGTAGAGATCAGTTGCTTCAATCCCAAGGCAAGTACCAAGCCCAAGCCGATACCGACAATGGCCCCAACAATTCCTACGACAACAGCTTCGCCGAGCACAGCGCCGGTGACTTGACGCCGACTGGCACCCAAGGCACGAAGTAGGGCGAGTTCGCGAGATCGCTGAGCCACCAACATGGAGAACGTGTTCAAGATGATGAAGGAGCCAACGATCAGGGCAAGAATGGCAAACACGAGCAAGAAGATATTGACGAAGCTCAAGGCCTGAGCAATGGTGGCTGCCTGATCATCAGCGGCCTCCTTACCGGTTTGGACCTTGACTGTCTTGCGCTCGCTGGGTGTGAGGGTCTTTTCGATTGATGCCTTGGTCTGGTCCTGGGTGTACCCAGCCTTGGACTTAACCGAGATCGCGGAAACCTGCCCAGGGGCGAGAAGGAGCTTTTGAGCGGTCAACGGGTCGAACGCCGTAAGACTTGCGCCGGCGAGGTTTCCAGAGGCTCCAAAGCGGAAGATGCCGGTGACCTTGGCTTGACTAGGTCCGCGCGGAGTGACGATCTTGATGGTGTCTCCAACAGCCAGACCACCGGATTGCGCAGTTTGGGTATCAATGGCCACTTGCCCAGCAGCGGTAGGACCTTTTCCTTCGC
The DNA here is from genome assembly GCA_903920865.1 of uncultured Actinomycetes bacterium. Lineage (GTDB taxonomy): Bacteria > Actinomycetota > Actinomycetes > UBA12327 > UBA12327 > AcAMD-2. The sequence continues at coordinate 568 of CAIXNN010000052.1, read as the reverse complement.
CGGGAACAAGCCGATAGGGGCTCAGCTCTTCATCGTCAGACCAACTGGTTCCAAAAGCTGGTGCGCCAGTGGTGCCGACTACTTTTCCGGTCTCGCCAATGACGTACACGCCGTCAACTTGCACGAATCCGGATGCACGCTCAACGTCAGGCGACTTCTCAACACGGTCAACCAAAGACGCGGGAATAGAAATCTCTCGATCCCTCGGGGCCCGATTAGTCGTGAAGGCCTGCTGTGGAGTCAGTTCCACATCGCTCGTTGTTTGGGCAAAGAGGTCATCAAAAGTTTTTGACAACGTGTCAGTGAAGATAAAGGTTCCTGCGACAAAGGCCACACCGAGGACGACAGCCAGAGCGGAAAGGATCAGGCGAATTTTGTGGGCGGCGAGACTTCGCCGAATGAATCGCAACATGGATCAGGCCTGCTCGCGTCCGGGGACCTCAAGGCGCTTCAAACGTTCGAAAACCTTGTCCGCTGTCGGGTTGGGCATGTCGTCCACCACTTCGCCATCGGCGAGAAATATGACGCGGTCAGCAAATGCTGCGGCGTTGGCATCGTGGGTCACCAT
>CAIXNN010000051.1 GCA_903920865.1 uncultured Actinomycetes bacterium | reverse complement strand
CGTGATCAATTTCATGAGCTGACCTCCGTATGCGTTGCCCGAGCAGTGCGCTGACCTAGCGCACCACCGCTTGCTGATGAAAAGTCATATGCGGTCTCCAAGTGCTGGTCGAGGTCTATCCCGTCGACCTCTGCTTCTTGGTCGACCCTAAAGCCCATGACCTTATTGATGACCCATCCGATCGCCAACGTGACGACGAAGGAATAGATCAAAACCGTGACCACTCCCAGAGATTGAACTCCCAGCACCGTCAATCCCCCGCCGTAGAACAGTCCGTCTTTGCCCGCAGGATTTGCAATTTTGGTAGCCACAAAACCCAAGGCAAGACATCCGACGACGCCCCCGACCAGGTGAACTCCGAAGACATCAAGGGAATCATCAAAGCCTAGGCGGAATTTCAATCCGACAGTGAATGCGCACAACGCACCAGCGATCAGTCCAATGACTATGGCCGCCCACGGTGCAACAAATCCGCAGGCAGGTGTGATGGCAACCAGTCCAGCGATTACGCCCGATGCTGCACCCAAACTTGTCGGGTGCCCATCGCGAATGCGTTCTACAAATATCCAACTCAGCAATCCTGCACAACCCGAGAGCATGGTGTTTGTCAGGGCAGTTGCAGCAAGTTGATTGGCCGCAAGGGCCGAGCCAGCATTGAAACCAAACCAACCAAACCACAGCAACCCAGCGCCCAACAGAACAAGCGGCAAACTGTGCGGCTTCATGGGCGACTTCGGCCAGCCCACTCGGCGCCCGATGATCAAAGCTAGGGCGAGCCCACTAGCGCCAGAGTTGATTTCAACAACGGTTCCGCCGGCGAAATCAAGGATTCCTCGATTGGCTAACCAGCCGGCACCGGTCCCACCAGCTTGAGCGCCACCGAGGTCAAAGACCCAATGCGCCACCGGGAAATAGACCAACGTGATCCAGACTGCAACAAACAGTGCCCACGATGAAAATTTTGCGCGATCGGCAATTGAACCGGAAATCAACGCAACGGTGATGATGGCAAACATCAATTGGAACATTGAAAAGGCTAAGGCTGGAATAGGCAGCTGACCACCGTTGCTAGCGAGTTTGTTCAACAGCTCGCCCATGCCAGCAAGTTGGAAGCCACCGAAAAAGCCATTACCGGTGTCACCGAATGACATCGAGAAGCCATAGAGCGTCCACAAGATTGCGACAATGCCGACCGCAACGAACGTCATCATCATCATGTTGAGCGAACTCTTAGCTCGAACCAAGCCACCATAGAAAAGGGCCAGACCTGGCGCCATAACAAAAACCAGAACCGTACAGAGCAATACCCACGCGGTATCGCCGGCACTTAACTGCATTACGAGGGCTCCTGAGATTGCAAAACGCGCGCGGTGCGAGGGCCGAGCACGCCACCTACGGTTGAGGTGAGGTCGTAGGCCGACTCTAGATGCTGATCTAGGTCAATGCCTTCAATTTCGGCATCGCGTTCAATCCGCATTCCCATCGTTTTGTCAATGATCCAACCGAGCACGCCCGAAACCACGAAGGAGTACGCCAGCACGGAAAATGCACCTAAGGCCTGAATCCCGAGCAGGTGCCAGCCGCCGCCATAGAACAGGCCTTTGGCTCCCCAAGTGAATGCATCTTTTCCGGAACCGGTGGTGAAGGATGTGCCGAAGAAGCCGATGGCCAAACATCCAAACAAACCACCGATCAGGTGGACGCCAACAACATCAAGCGAATCATCGATACCAATGCGGTACTTCACGCTCACTGCCAGTGCGCATATTCCACCGGCCATCACTCCAATGACCACCGCGGCCCACGGTGCGACAAATGCGCATCCTGGCGTGATAGCCACTAATCCTGCGACTGCTCCAGAGGCAGCGCCCAAACTTGTTGCGTGGCCATCCCGAAGGCGATCAACGATGAGCCAGCCCATGACTGCGCCTGCAGTTGCCACCATCGTGTTTGTGAAAGCCAACGCAGCTTGACCATTTGCCCCTAAGGCTGAGCCAGCGTTAAACCCGAACCAGCCAAACCACAGCAATCCTGCACCGAGTAGAACCAGCGGCAAGCTATGCGGCTTCATGGGCGACTTCGGCCAGCCAACTCGCTTACCGAGCACAAGCGCTAGCGCCAGCCCGGCAGCTCCAGCATTAACGTGCACCGCGGTGCCACCTGCAAAGTCTTCGATCCCGCGCTTGGCCAACCAGCCAGCACCAGTGCTGTCCGCGCCACCAAAGTCAAAGACCCAGTGCGCGACCGGAAAGTACACAACCGTTACCCAGAGGGCGACGAATACAGCCCACGCCAAAAACTTTGTGCGATCGGCGATGGCGCCAGAAATCAATGCCGGCGTAATCACAGCGAACATCAACTGGAACATGACAAAGGACAGCAACGGAATTGGATACGTGGCTCCGTTTTCAACCACCTTGTTCACGGCTGAGCCGAGTCCTGAGAAATCTATGGTGCCAATCAGGCTGCTGGTGCCGTTTCCAAAAGCAAGTGAGTAACCAAAGAGCACCCACAAGATGGAGACGATGCCGATGGTGACAACAGACATCATCATCATGTTCAGAACGGACTTGACACGAGTCATGCCACCATAGAAGAAAGCCAAACCAGGAGTCATGAGTAAAACTAGGGCTGCACTAGTGAGCACCCAAGCCGTATCTCCTGCGCTGATTTGCATCTCAACCTCCATGACGTGGCGAGCTTGCCTGCCCGCAATGTCAAGAGCATGAACCACCGGTATTGCGCCAACCAGCCAGAGATGTTTCAAGTGCGCAACAAAGCCCTAGATCATGTGAATTTCGCGTTACGCGGTTTAACACCACTACCGAGGCCACGCAGGGCGGTTAGGAGCCGATCAGCTCATCCACGAAGGTGACCACTTCAAAGGGGGCCAAATCATCGGCGCCTTCACCGAGTCCGACTAACTTCACCGGGACGCCAAGTTCTCGCTGGATGGCAATAATGATGCCCCCCTTGGCGCTGCCATCAAGTTTGGTCAGGGCAACCCCGGTCACATTGACCGCATCGGTAAAGATTCGAGCCTGAGCCAAGCCGTTTTGACCAGTTGTGGCATCAATGACTAACAAAACCTCTGTTACCGGACTTTGCTTTTCAACCACGCGCTTGACCTTGGACAGCTCATCCATCAGTGAGGTCTTGGTGTGCAATCTGCCCGCGGTATCCAAAATGACGACATCAACTTCGTTTTCAATTCCTGCCTTAACAGCTTCAAAAGCCACACTGGCGGGGTCTGAACTTTCTTGACCACGAACAGTAGGAACACCTACCCGCTCACCCCAGGTGGCTAATTGCTCGGCAGCAGCCGCTCGAAATGTGTCAGCAGCGCCAAGCAAGACATCAAGATCTCGGGAAACCAAAAGTGAGGCGAGTTTGCCCGTAGTGGTGGTTTTTCCGGTCCCGTTAACACCCACCACCATCACAACAGCTGGCTCTTGCCCGGAGCGCGAGATATTGATCGAGCGATCCATGCTCGGATTAATCGCATCGATTAAGACTGACCGAAGAATGTCACGCAAATCCGGCGGGGCCGCCACACCCGCAGATCGTGCCAATTCGCGGACAGTTGCCACAATCTCCTCAGAGGATTCAACGCCCACATCAGCGATGATCAAGCTGTCTTGAAGGTCACTCCAGACGCTTGCATCAATGCGATCGCCAGAAAAAATTGTTGCCAGCGAACGGCCGAGGGCTTTTCCTGAAAGGCGAGAGCGCAAACGTTGCATTCGAGATTGCTCAGTGTCAGGTTCTACCGGAGCAAGCACTTCAGGCTTTGCTACCGGGAGCTGTTCTTCCTCAAGCACGCTGGCCTCATGGTCAGCAGATGACCGCGAGGCTGCCGGTGGACTAGCTGTTCCTTCGTCGGCTCCAACTGAACGCCCAGCAGCTGGTGGGGCCGCGACAGGAGCCTGGTCAACTAATTCATCGCTGGTCGAAGAGCGTTTTGAATAAGTAACTAGGGAAATGATTGCTGTCACGGTGGCTACGAGAGCCACGATGACTAACAAGGTAATGGGATCCATTAGACGCCGGCTGTAACGCTAGCCGACTTCGGCTCAGGCTCAATACCTTCATCATCATCGCGCAAACGCTGACTGATCACCGTAGTCACACCGTCAGCGCGCTTGGTAACGCCATACAAAGCATCAGCAATTTCCATCGTGCGCTGCTTATGAGTGATGACGATGAGTTGACTGTTTTCGCGCAGGTCCTCCATGACATCGATGACCCGTTGCAAGTTGACATCATCCAAGGCGGCCTCAACCTCGTCCATGACGTAGAACGGACTGGGTCGAGCCTTAAATAGCGCTACCAAAAAGGCAACCGCCGTCAAAGAGCGCTGACCACCGGAGAGTAGAGACAAGCGTTTTGGCTTTTCGCCCGGCGGACGAGCAACGACATCAACGCCGGTGCTGAGCATGTCGGTTGGTTCAGTCAAGATCAGTTTCGCGTCGCCACCTGGGAACAGGCGTTCAAACAATCCAGCAAATTCACGAGAGACATCGTTATACGCCTGCGTAAAGACTTCCTCAATGCGCTCATCAACCTGCTTAATGATGTCTAACAAGTCTCGTTTGGTGTTTCTTAAGTCTTCGAGTTGTTCGGTCAGGAATTTCAAGCGCTCTTCGAGAGCTGAAAACTCTTCTAGAGCCAACGGATTGATTTTTCCTAAGAGGTTCAAGCCACGCTCAGCCGCACGCAGTCGCTTTTCCTGTTCAACGCGGACGTAGGGCGCTGGATCGGGCTCGATCGGTTCGCCCTCGAGGTCGTACTCAACCTGCGCATCTGGATCTGGCAATGAGGGCGGCACAAGTTGGTCTGGCCCAAATTCATTGGTCAGCGTGTCAACATCAACACCAAATTCCTCTAACGCCTTGTCTTGAATTTGTTCAATGCGCAAGCGCTGTTCGGCGCGAGCGACTTCATCTCGGTGGACAACGTCAGTGAGTTTTTCGATCCGCGAGGATAGGTCTCTGATCCGCGTCCGAAGGCCCATCATTTCCGCATCACGTTGTTCACGTGCACTCTCGGCTTCTTGGCGCAGGGCGGCGGCCTGCGTCAGCGAGAGTTCAAGTCGAGCTAAGGCAATATTTGCTCCGGCGTTAACGGCTCGAGCGACAACGGCTTCACGCGCACGACGCTCTCTGCGCGCAACAGCCCTGGCGCGAGCGTCGCGTTCACTTTGAGCCGTCTGCATGAGTTGCTCAATGCGACTGGTGATGGCATGCGCACGTTCTTCATTGGTACGTAGCGCCAACCGCGCCTCAACTTCCCGCGAGCGCATCTGTGCACATTCAGCAAGTAACTCATCGCGACCGGCAACGTTGGGAAGTTCGGCTGGTGCCTGCTCCCCTGCCTGCTGCAACTGGCCTTGAAGTTCACCAAGGGTGGCCAAGTCCATTTCATACTGGGCTTGGGCGGCAGCTAGGTCAACATCTAAGCGCTGAGCCTCTTCATTTGCGCTGCGGGCAAGTGAGCCCAGTTCGCCCAAGCGTTCGGCTACAGCTGCCATCCGTGCATCAGATTCGTGCAACTGCGTCAGCGCATTTTCCACCCGTTCGCGCGCATCACGTCGCTGCTCCAAGACTGAAGTCAGTGCAAAGCGCGCACGCTCTGCTCGATGTGTGGCCTCGTCTAGGTTTGAACGGCACTGATCAACGGCAGCGCGTACTTCCATCAGACTCGGCACTGCGCGAGAGCCACCGATCACCAAACCTGCGGTGACCACATCGCCGGCTGCCGAAATTGCTCGAAGGTTTGGCTGGCTGGCAACGGCAGTTTGTGCATCCGCCAACGAGTCCACCAAAACGGTGTCCTTGAGTAAACCAACAAGGGCTGATCGCAATTGATCAGGGACGGTGAGCGCATCAATGGCCCATCGGGCTCCACCGGGAAGTGTTGAACTCGACGTCGGCACCTCTGGCGCATTAGCCACCACGATGCCAGCACGCCCGCCATCATCAGATTTCAAAAGTTCCACAGCGGCCCGCGCTGACGATGTCGAGGCAACAGCTACCGCATCAGCGGCCGCGCCTAATGCAGCCGCGATTGCTACTTCATCGCCGGAGCGAACAGAGATCAATTGATTCAGGGAGCCGAGGAATCCACTCAGGCGCTGACCAGCGGCCACCAGTGAAGCTGACCCATCCTTTCGCGCAAGCCCCATCTCCAAGGCTTCAAGGCGAGCAGTTAGCGCAGCCCGATCGCGATCAGCGGCTTGCTCATCGGCTCGCAGTTCCTCAACCTTGGCTTCAGCCGCAGACAGCGCCTTCGCAGCTTGGGCGTGGAGGTCGTCAAGGTCAACTTCACCCTCATCCAACCCTGCAACTTGGGTTTCTAATGCGGTGAATGACTGGTGAGCTTCTAATGCTCTTGCGCCGGCTTGTTCACGCGATGCCACGAGTCGATCTATTTCAGCCTTACGCGTTTCCGCGCGCGAGCGGGCAGCATCTACTTGGCCTGATAGTTGCGCAAGTTCTTCGCGACGATCGGCTGAGGCTTGCACCGCTTGCGACAGCAACGTCTCAACCTGCTGTAGGCGGGCTTCAGCATCGGCCCGCTCAGCGATCACAACCTCAAGGCCAGCCTGGGATTCAACCACTACCTGCGCTGCAGCTTCGGCTTGGTCTTTTAATGACGCAGCTTCAGCTTCAAAGGTCTCCGGGTCGCGTGAACCGTGATCATCTTCAGGCTCTGGGGCGCTCAATCGCACCCGCTCCGAGGCCAGTTCAGCCGTTCCGCGCAGTCGCTCCTTAAGCGAGGACAGTGCGAACCAGGTTTCTTGAGCCTGAGTCAACACTGGCGCCTGTTCGGCCGCTTCAGTTTGAACCTCAGCTTCGCGGGCAAGTTCAGAGGTCAGCAGAACTTCAAGGCGAGCGCGTTGCTCGCGGAAGGACTCTTCATCGGCGGTGTCGGCATCAGAAATGCGTCGAAGTTGAGCAAGATCATCTGCCATCAAACGCAATTTGGCATCGCGCACGTCCGCTTGGATCCCAGCTGCTCGTCGAGCTGCCTGCGCTTGGCGACCAAGCGGTTTGAGTTGACGACGAAGTTCAGCCGTTAGGTCACTTACCCGCGTCAAGTTACCTTCCATCGCATCTAATTTGCGGATTGCTTTTTCTTTCCGCTTGCGATGTTTAAGAACTCCAGCAGCCTCTTCAATGAAGCCGCGCCGACCTTCGGGTGTTGCTGCCAAAATGGAGTCAAGTTGGTTTTGTCCAACGATGACGTGCATCTCTCGACCAATTCCTGAGTCTGACAACAACTCCTGAATGTCGAGCAAACGAGCGGATTCGCCATTGATCGTGTACTCCGAACCACCGTTTCTAAACAGGGTTCGTCCAATGGTGACTTCGGTAAATTCAATAGGGAGGGCGCCATCGGTGTTATCAATAGTCAGCATGACTTCAGCGCGGCCTAACGGGGCGCGTTCAGCAGTGCCGGCGAAGATGACATCGTCCATCTTGCCGCCGCGCAGAGCCTTGGCCCCTTGTTCACCCATGACCCAGGCCAGGGCATCCACAACATTGGATTTACCTGAACCATTGGGCCCGACTACACAGGTGATTCCCGGTTCAAAGCGCAGCGTCGTTGACGAAGCGAAGGACTTAAATCCCCGCAGAGTCAAACTCTTCAAATACACGCTTCAAACTCCATTAATGCAACTGAAAGAACAAGGTGGTTGGCCCACCACTTTCGTGATGGCCCAACTTTTTTATCTGTTCAGTTAAGGGCACCGGGGAAGGTCATGTCCCACTCTACCCACGCAAGAAATAGGCCTGAGTCAGGATCGCAAAAATTGGGGCAAGGGCGCTGCCTACCTGCCGAGCGCCCCACACCCCTGGCCGTTTACCAGTGTGCGTTTGGTGGGGTTCGCTGACAGCCTGGACAGCGGAAGGATGACCTGTTCATAAATGGCTCCCTGACGATGGCTCGGCCACACCGTTGACAGGGCAGACCCTCTTGACCGTAGACATTTAAGGAGCGATCGAAGTAGCCACTTGAGCCGTTGACATCTACGTAGAGACTGTCAAAGGAGGTCCCCCCTTGGGCCAGTGCAGCCGACATCACGTCTTGGGCATGAGCGATCAATTCGCGCACCTGCGGTCCGGTAAATGCCCCGGTAGGTCGGGCATAGTGCCGGCGGGCCAGCCAGAGCGCCTCATCAGCGTAAATATTCCCAATTCCCGAGATGAGGCCTTGGTCCAGGAGGGCGCGCTTGATTCCCGTGGCCTTCTTGCGCAGTGCACGAGCCACCAGAGAGCTATCAAAACCAGGTTCAAAGGGGTCCGGCGCAATATGTCCCACTGATGTTGGCACCCAACGCCCTAACCAGGGCTCGGTGACCAAATCTTCAACGCGCAGCCCACCGAAGGTGCGCTGATCAACAAAGCGCAACTCTGGCGCATCATCGTCAAAGCTGATTCGCACGTGAAGGTGCTTTTCATCCGGCTCCTGCCGCGGCTGCATCAGGAGCTGGCCACTCATTCCGAGGTGAGCAAGTAGTGCGTGCTCATCATCGAGCACCATCCAGAGGAACTTTCCGCGGCGCTGCACGCTGGTAATGGTCCTGCCACTGAGTCGGTCGGAAAAATCTTTGGGTCCTGCGCTGTGATGGCGAACCGAGCGATCCAGCCGAACCTGGACAGTGCTGATTGTGCGACCACTGACCCAGCGATCTAGACCAGAGCGAACGACTTCAACTTCGGGAAGTTCGGGCATTTACGCCTGCGTGGGAGCTACGTCCGAATTCAGCAAATGCCATGCCGCCTTTGCTGCCACTTGTTCAGCTTGCTTTTTATTACGTCCCTGTCCTTGCCCGTATTCGTGACCGCCCATGTGAACAGTGGCGGCAAAAGATTTCGAATGGTCCGGTCCACTTTCCAAGACCTTGTAGTGCGGGACGCCAACGCCCTTTTGAGCAGCCAGTTCTTGAAGTGAGGTCTTCCAATCCAACGCGGCGCCCAGCGATGAGGCTTGTGTAATGACTTCATCAAAGAGTCGATGAATCAGTTCAGCGGCTACCGCCAAACCCTGATCGATATAGACCGCGCCAAGCAAAGCCTCAACGGTGTCAGCCAAAATGCTGGACTTATCGCGCCCATTGGTGGTCTCTTCTCCCTTGCCCAAGCGAATGAAGTCGCCCAAGGAAATGGCACGGCCGATGTCAGCAAGTGCGCGCATATTGACAACCGCGGCTCGAAGTTTGGCAAGTTGGCCTTCGGGTAAATCTGGATGCCGGCGATACAAGGTGTCAGTGACCACAATGCTCAACACTGAATCGCCAAGAAATTCCAAACGTTCATT
>CAIXNN010000050.1 GCA_903920865.1 uncultured Actinomycetes bacterium | reverse complement strand
GGTCTTCGCTGAACTTGGTCTAACGGAGGAACAAATCGCTGGCTTGCGTGAAGCCGGCATTATTTAATTTCTTACCGCTGCGAAAGGCTGACAATGAGCACCATTGATGGTTTGGGAATTGACTTTGCTGCCTTGGGCAACGCCCGTTTAATTGATTTGGCCCAGCCGATGAAAAACGGCATGCCACAGTCGCCCAACCACCCCCCGTTTCGCATGATCCTTGAGCGTCGTCACGGTGACATGGTTCGCAGCGACGGCGGATCGGCCTCCAACGAAGTCATCATCACCGGCGGTCATGTCGGCACCCACGTTGATGCACTTGGTCACGTCTCACAAGATGGTTTGATCTACGGCGGCATCAAGGCCGAGTCGATTCAGTCCCACCTTGGACTCTCCGAGCACGGCATCGACACGTTCACCCCCTACGGTGGCCGCGGAGTCTTGCTCGACATCACCAAGGTCAAGGGCGTGGACACTCTTGATCCTGGTTATGGCATCACCGCCGATGACTTGGAAGCCGCCGAAGAGCTCGCAGGCGTCAAGGTGCAAGAAGGCGACGCAGTCTTGATCGGTAGCGGTTGGTCGCGACTGTGGGATGACCGCTTGGCTTTCCAAGGCGTCGACTCCGGAGTTCCTGGACCTGATGTGTCAGCCGGTAAGTGGTTGCAAAGCAAGAAGGTGCGCGTCGCCGGAGCCGAAACCATTGCCTTTGAACAACTCAAGCCCGGAGCCGGTCACGCCACCTTGCCCGTCCACCGCGTGCTCTTAGTAGATGCCGGTATCAACATCATCGAAACCATGCGTTTGCACGAACTGCTCGATTCCGGAGCCAGTGAATTCCTCTTTGTCTTGGCCCCGATTCGCGTAGTTGGTGCCACGGGCGCACCGGTTCGCCCCTTGGCCTTGATTCCTGGAGCCTGATCCATGACTGACCGCACCCCTGTTCAACAACTCGCAGATTTTGCAGCCGCTTGCCGCGATGGATTACCCCAGGACGTGCGCGAAGACGTCGTCGGTCGCATCTTGGATGTGTTGGGCAACTCCATCGCCGGTTTTGCAGAGTCAGCGGGCAACGATTCTGATCCCGACCGCGCTGTACTGCGCGTGATCGCCGGCATGGGCGGGACTGGATCATCGAGTGTGGTCGGCAGCGAAGCTAAGTACCCGGCCGCCAATGCTGCGTTGATGAACGGCTCACTCGCGCACGCTTTGGACTTTGACGACACGCACTTGCCATCGGTTTTGCACCCCAGCGCATCGGTGGTTCCAGCCGCATTGGCTGTGGCCGAGGAAGTCGGCGCCACCGGCGAACAATTGGCTCAAGCCATCGCCGCGGGTATTGAAATTACGAACCGTTTAGGTATGGCCTCTTACGACAAGTCGATTCGTAACTCCACGTTCTTTGAAAAGGGTTGGCACGCCACCTCGATTTGCGGAACTTTGGGTTCAGCAGCCGCTGCTGCGATGTTGTATGGCTGCACCGCTGATCAAATCGCACATGCGATCTCGATTGCTGCATCCATGGGTGCCGGCGTGATCGAAGCCAACCGCACTGGTGGTTCGGTCAAGCGCATTCATTGCGGATGGGCCGCTCACGGTGGAGTCTTGGCTGCCGCCATGGCCCGCGAAGGTGTCACCGGTCCCCCGACCGTTCTTGAAGGCCGCTTTGGTTTCTTTAACGCCTACATCGATGGCGTCTGGGATGAAGCCGCCATGCTCGATGGGTTGGGAACGCGCTGGGAACTGCTGCGCACGGTCTACAAGCCTTACCCCAGCAACCACTTCACCCACCCGGGCATTGACTGCGCACTGGCTATTCGCGCTCAAGGCATCGACATCGCCGACATCGCTTCCATCGAGTTGGGCGTGAGCGATAAGCCGTTCCGCACGATCGGTGAACCACGCGAAGAAAAGATTCACCCCAAGACCGGCTACCACGCTAAGTTCTCCGGCCCCTACACCGTTGCCTCAGCATTGATCGGTGGCGGCGGTTTGGGTGTGTACCTGGACGACTTCACCCAAGAAGCCTTCACCGACCCAGCGCGCATCGCGTTGGCCGAAAAGGTGCAGGTCGTGGTTGATGAACGTGCTACCGAGATTTTCCCCGAGGCATTCGCTGCGGTCCTGCGCGTAAGAATGAACGATGGCACCGTGATCGAAGAGCGTCGCGATTCTTCGCGCGGTTCGCAGGAATACCCACTATCCCGCGATGATCACCGCAAAAAGTTCTCGCTCAATGCATCCCGTGCCCTCAGCGCCGCTCAGGTCAGTGCCCTCGATGATGCAGTGGTCGCCTTGGTTGACGGCGCTGGCGCTGTTGCTGATGTCCTCGCGCTGACCCGTCCATAGAGTGAACGCATGACTGTCACGTGGGACCTGATCATCATTGGTGCAGGAACCGCAGGGTTAGCCGCTGGGATTGAAGCCGCTGATGGTGGCCTCAAAGTCTTAATCGTTGACAAGGATTCGCGCATGGGTGGCACTTTGCACACCACCGGTGGTCACCTGGCCGGAGCCGGGACCCGTCAGCAAAAGGTCCATGGCATCGAAGACTCCCCCGAACTATTTCTAGAAGACATTCGGCGCATCACCCGCGGGCTCTTTCGCGAAGACATCATCCGTCCCGTGGTAGAGCACGCGCATGAATTCATTGACTGGCTCGATGACAACGGATTCGTCTTCGCCCCCGAAACCCCCCGCATCATTTACGGCCACGAGCCCTACGAAATCCCCCGTACCCACTATGGCCCCGATGCCGGTGTGTCGATCTTGGCCGTATTTAAGAAGTTGCTGGACGCTCACGTAGAGCAGGGCAACATCGAGGTGTGGTTGAACTCCCCCGTCACCGAACTTCGCACCGATGCCGAGGGATCCGTGGTCGGCATCAGCGTGATTCACGACAACGCCGACGTTGACGTCGATGCACCAGCAACTTTGATCGCGACGGGCGGCTTTGGCAACGACCCTGAGCTATTCCGTGAACTCGTCGGATTGCCCTTGGTCAGTGGCTCACACCCCACCTCCACCGGCGATGGCATCTTGTTGGGTCAAGCGATTGGCGCTGGCACCCAAGGCGAGGGCGTGTACCTACCAACCTTTGGTGGACTTCCTCACCCGACCAGCCCGGGCAAAGTGCAGTGGGAAGAACGACCACTGCTCACTGCGACCGAACGCCTGCCCTGGGAAATTTATGTTGACCGCGATGGTCAACGCTGGGTGCGCGAAGACGAAATGAGTATTGACGCCAAGGAACGTGCTCTGGTCGATGTTCCCGAGCTGACGTTCTGGACGATCTGTGACGACCTGGCTGTGGATGAATCAGTGCCGATGGTCGTCAACTGGACACCCGCTGACGTTCGCGCAAAAGCGAACGTGCGCGCAGGAGTTCACAAAGCAGACAGCCTTGAAGAATTGGCGCGCATCGCTGGAATTGATGTGGACGGTTTGCTCGCCACGGTTGCTCGCTACAACTCCGCCGTTGATGCCGGCATCGATAGCGAACTGGGCCGGGAATTCCTGCCCGCTCGGATTGAAAAGGCCCCGTTTTATGCCATGCGCAACCACGGCGTGACGCTGGTGACCTTCATCGGACTCGATGTTGACGGCCAAGCCCACGTGCGCCGACCCGATGGCTCCATCATCAAGGGCCTGTATGCCGCGGGTGAAGTCATCGGCGCAACGGCCACCACAGGTCAATCGTTTTGCAGCGGAATGTTGATCACGCCAGGCGTTGTGCACGCACGCTTATTCGCACAACGCCTAGCGCAAGGAATCACTTGAGCTGTTTGAACGTTTTGCTTGCTGCACTGCCCGGTCCGGCCACATTGACGGCACGGACTTGGACCATGTAGGAGCGGTTCTTGATCAAACCAGCCTTGGTGAAGGATCGACCGGTGGTGTTAGCCCATGCGGTGTACCTACCGGTGACCTTGTCCTTAAAGCGCACCTGATACTTGGTAATCGACGCCCCGCCATTGGAGCTAGGTGCTGACCAGGAAATCTTGGCCCTAGTTGCCGATGGGCAGATAAGACCCAAACTTCGCGGCGCACCAGGAACCGTGCGTGGGGTAACCGCAGTTGAGGCGCTGCTGGCTGGTCCGGTACCAAAACCATTAACCGCCTGCACCGAGAACGTGTACGCCTTGCCATTGGTCAACCCCGTGACCGTACAGGTGGGCACGCCCGAGGTGACCACGGTTGAGCACGTGCGTCCACCTGGTGAGGCACTCACCGTGTAGCGGGAAAGCCCATTAGCCCCACCATCAGTAGGTGGCAACCATGACACGACGGCCGATGCATTGCCAGCACTGCCAGTGATCGAACTTGCAGCACCGGGCAACCCGGTGGTGACTCGGGCGACACGAGCGGAGTCGGCCTCGGCGAACCACATCGCGCCGTCCGGACCTTCGGCAATTCCGTAGAGATAGTCTGGATCGGGTTGAACGAGGAACTCATTGGTGACTAGTCCTGCGGTTGTTATTCGCCCAATGATCCCTGCACGGCCGGTCGTGAACCACAACGCCCCATCCGGACCTGCGGCAATCTCCCTAGGTGAGATATCGGGAGTGGTTGTTGCATATTCAGTGACCACCCCAGCGGTGGTAATTCGTCCAATCCTGGATACATTTTGCTCTGCGAACCACAGCGCACCATCCGGTCCAGCAGCGATCCCCACAGGATAACTGAAGGCACTAACCGTGCCATACTCGCTGATCACGCCAGCCGTGGTGATCCGACCGATCTTGCCGGCCAACGACTCGGTGAACCACAACGCACCATCAGGTCCTGCGGCAATGTACTCGGGATTACTACTTGGTGTTGGGGTGTCATATTCTGTGACTACTCCAGCGGTGGTAATTCGTCCAATCTTGGATGCATTGCGCTCTGCGAACCACAAAGCTCCATCAGGGCCAGCCGTGATACCAAAGGGTTGACCACCTGATGTTGGTACATCAAATTCACTAATCGCCCCAGCGGTGGTGATTCGTCCAATTTTGTTGCCATAGGTCTCGGTGAACCACAAGGCTCCATCAGGACCGCTGGTGATCTGACCAGGCGTCCTTCCTGGCTGCAGTGGGTAGTCGGTGACCGATCCATTCGTTGTCATCCGGAAAATTTTTGAAGCATCAAAATCCGTGAACCATAAAGCACCATCAGGTCCAGATGTAATTCCAATCACGTTGCTGTTCCCGAGAATTGTCGGGTATACCGTCAGATTGCCCACCGGAGTTTGCGCTGGTATCGGTGGCAATGCCCAGGCGGGCAAGACAGCCGCAGCAAGCAAACCAACTGTTGCGGCCAAAACGACTACCGAGCGCTGACGTGACGTGCGAATAGACATGGATCCACCCAGTTCGTGTACAGAACCTGATCCGGGCGACCAAATCCTTTAGGCAATTAGAACACTCAGACCGCACGAAAGGCACTTTCAACCGTGGGTTTTGAGATGAACTTCACCCTTCGGGTCGCCCACATCGTCAAGCCATCCACATACAAGCCCCACCTACCCCAGCGGGCACACTTATCCCATGACCGCCAAGCCCGCAGCCGCCGAAAATGACTTCGATGTCATCGTCGTTGGTGCGGGAAATGCCGGGTTG
Organism: uncultured Actinomycetes bacterium; assembly: GCA_903920865.1. GTDB lineage: Bacteria > Actinomycetota > Actinomycetes > UBA12327 > UBA12327 > AcAMD-2. The sequence continues at coordinate 2,626 of CAIXNN010000050.1, read as the reverse complement.
CCGTGCGCGATTGAAGCTGGCTCGCTTGGTCTGAAGACGTTGCTCATCGAAAAGGACACCCGCATCGGTGGGTGCCTACACACCACCGGCGGTCACATTTCAGCCGCCGGTGCACGACGTCAAATCCAGGCCGGCATTACCGACAGTGTGCAGTGGCATCGCGAAGACATTGAATCGATCACCAAGGGCACCCATCGGGCAGACATCGTTGATGTGAGCATTGAACATGCAGCCGATGCGGTGGACTGGCTCGATGACAATGGATTTCGTTTTGCGCCCGAAACCCCGCGCATCATTTATGGTCACCCCCCTTACCGGGTGGCACGCACTTATTACGGACCCGATGGCGGGCTTTCGTTGCTCGAAACCTTCACCGCGATGCTGGATAAACAAGTGGCTGCCGGACATGTTGAAGTGTGGACCGATGCTCCCCTGATCGGTTTCCTACCGAGCTCGTCGCCAACCAGTGTTCAGGGCATCGAAGTCCTCAAGCGCGGTGTCGAAACCACCGTGACCGCCAAGGCCATCGTGTTAGCCACCGGCGGATTTGCCGCCGATGCTGAACTCTTCGCACAAATCGAAGGATTCCCGTTGGTCTCGGCCGCTCACCCCTCCGATACTGGCGATGGCTTAGTGCTGGCTCGCGAGATGGGTGCAGCCCTGCAGGGCGAGAACAAGTTCTTGCCCACCTTTGGCGGACTTCCCCACCCCACGACACCGGGACGGGTTCAATGGGAAGACCGACCGGTGCTAACCACTCCGGAGCGAGCGCCATGGGAGATCTACGTCAACGCCCAAGGCCAGCGTTGGGTAGCCGAAGATGCCGAATCCATCGACACCAAGGAGCGCGCACTGGTTGCCCAAGTTCCTGACCTAACGTTTTGGACCGTCTTTGATGATCAAGGCCGCCAGGAGTCAGTGCCGATGGTGGTGAATTGGAAACCTGAAGACATCGATGCCAAAGCCAACGTGCGAGCCGGGGTGTATCGGGCAAACACCATCGCGGAACTAGCTGCAATGACCGGCATTGATGCGCAAGGTTTAGCGAACACGATTGAGCAGTACAACACCGCGGTCGCCAACGGTAATGATCCTGAATTCGGCCGCGAATACTTGCCCGCGCCCATTGCGCAAGCCCCGCTTTATGCCATGAAAAATCACGGCATCGCGCTGTTGAGCTATGCCGGCATTGATGTGGACGTGAGCGCGCGGGTACGCCGCGAAGACGGCACTGTGTTTTCCAACCTCTTTGCCATCGGTGAGGCCATGGGCGGTGCTGCCACCCACGGGCACGCGATCCTCAGCGGAATGACCTGCACCCCAGCGATTGTTTATGGCCGCCTAGTGGCCCGCGACATCGCCGCAAACGTCCGGTGAGCGACAGGATCTCTAACAATTACCCACTGCCTCTAAAGGCTTCGGCTGCCCGGGTCAGCTGATGACGGCGCAGCCAGAGATCAAAAACCTCCTCAGAACTTCGCTCACCAACGTCCAGCATCTGCCATCGACGCTCAACCATGGAAACAACGCTCGCTCTCACATGTGGCACATCGCCCGCATATTGAGAGGCCAAAAACACATCACTGGAAATCGCACTTAACCAACGGGAACACGATGACCGCACTTCACGCCTTAGGTTTTGGTCGTCAGTCACCAGGAGCGATGCTTGGCATCGCCAAGCGCCAATGACCACGTGGCGATCTTTGATATTGATGTGGGCGTGGCCCGCACCTGAAGGGGTGTGAGAGACATTTCCAATGTTTGCATTTGGAAAGGCAACCTCTAGCTGCCCCAACAAGGCAGCAACCGACGACGCATTCATGGATTGTGGCAAGTTTCGCTTCACTTCATCAAGAACTTCGTGTGACCAGTGCACCTCAACGGGCGCAGCCAAAGCAATCGTCAAGACCACGTCGCGCAAGCGAGCTGGAACCAACACATTGGCATCAAGAAAGTAGCGTTGCCCCACGCACGCAAAGTACTTCGTTTCGTCACAACGCAGTGGCTAAGGGATCCAAACTGTGGACTACAACGGGTCTGAACCGTAAAGCCCCTGTTCCCTTGAGATCCGCGCGATCTCATCGAGCGCCTTGTTGCCAACATCGAGCATGTGCTGGCGATGCGCGATGACCGCTGCTACAGGAATACGCCGATGCGCTCCCACCTTTTCCCACGGCAGCACACCGGTATCCATCAGCTTCAGCACATATGTACGCGATACACCGAGTTGATCAGCGGCCTGAGTAGTAGTCATCAGAGCATCCGTCGAACCGACAATGAGGTCCTTGCCAGAGGCAATGCCCACCATGACCTGGGCCAAGACTTGGCCCACAGCGGGATCAAGCCGGTGCAATTGGCCGTCAATTCTCAGTTCGACCACGTGATCCCCGTGGGCTGCCTGACTGACTGCACGGGCTGGTGCCTGATCGCACCCCTGGATAACTGCGGGGGTCAAAGAAATGTGTTCGGTGGTCATGGCGCTCCTTAATCTGGAGCCAGCCTACCATCTAAGTGCCATAAGTGACACCACTTATGGCGGTTGTGGATTACCGGTCTGGCGCTTTAGCGAGCCAGGGAGAGCGTGCGACGGGCTTGGCGCACTACTGCTTCATCGACCATCCGGCCT
>CAIXNN010000049.1 GCA_903920865.1 uncultured Actinomycetes bacterium | reverse complement strand
CATCCGGTGCGGACGCTGCAAGCACCAAGACAGTCGCCCCGCCGGCGTCCGTGCACGCCTGCTGCCACGGGTCAGCTTCTTCGGGCGTCAAGTCTGGTGTGATCACACCGGCACCTCCAGCAGCGGCTAACTCTTGAGCAAAACGTTGGACGCCATAGCGCTCAATGGGGTTCCAGTAGGACATCACCAAGGTTGGCGCCCCAGTTGCGGCCACCTCTTTCACGGTGCGAAAGACATCAGCAATCCGCACGCCGTTTGTTAACGCGTGCTGGACAGCATCTTGGATAACCGGGCCATCCATAACTGGGTCTGAATAGGGCAGTCCAATTTCCATCACATCAACTCCGGCCTGAACCATTGCCTTGGCTGCTGCAATGGACCCATCGACGGAGGGAAAGCCCGCGGGAAGGTAGCCCACAAGCAAGGAATCCTCGTTGGCTCGAGCCTGATCAAAGGCAGCGCGCACGCTACTCACTGCTCACCTGCTAAACCAAACCACTTAGCCGCAGTATCAACATCCTTATCCCCGCGTCCGGACAGGTTCACCAAAACAATTGCGTCAGGCCCAAGCTGCTTACCTAGCTCAAGGGCCCCGGCTAATGCGTGTGCAGATTCGATAGCCGGAATGATGCCTTCGGTTCGACACAACAAAGCAAAAGCATCCATGGCCTGCGAATCGGTAATCGGGTGATACTGCGCGCGACCGATGTCATGGAGGTAGGAATGCTCCGGTCCCACACCTGGATAGTCCAAACCAGCTGAAATCGAATGCGACTCTATGGTTTGGCCTTCGTCATCTTGTAAGAGATAGGACCGAGCACCGTGCAGCACTCCTGGCGCACCGCCGGTAATGGTTGCCGCATGGCGCCCGGTTTCAACCCCGTCACCACCGGCTTCATAACCATGCAGCTGCACCGATTCATCGTCAAGGAAGGGATGGAAGATTCCGATGGCATTGGATCCGCCACCAACGCAGGCAACGACGGCAGTTGGCAAGCCCCCGGTTAAATCAATGGCCTGTTGACGGGCTTCAAGTCCGATGCAGCGATGGAAGTCACGCACCATCACCGGGAATGGGTGCGGACCGGCAACGGTGCCTAAGAGGTAATGCGTGTTTTCAACATTGGTCACCCAATCACGCATGGCTTCGTTGATGGCGTCCTTGAGGGTCTTACTGCCCGCCGTTACCGGAATAACTTCCGCACCGAGCAAGCGCATGCGAGCTACGTTGAGTGCTTGTCGACGGGTGTCTTCTTCCCCCATGTACACCACACACTCAAGACCGAGCAGTGCGGCAGCAGTGGCGGTGGCAACGCCATGCTGGCCTGCCCCGGTTTCTGCAATGACACGGGTTTTCCCCATGCGCTGAGTAAGAAGGGCTTGGCCTAACACATTGTTGATCTTGTGTGATCCGGTGTGATTGAGATCTTCGCGCTTAAGCAGGACGCGTGCGCCGCCGGCATGTTCTGAAAAACGGGTGGCATCGGTGAGCGGACTCGGTCGACCGGTGTAGGTGGACTGCAGATTTTGATAGTGCGTTTGAAATTCCGGATCAATCTTTGCCGCTTCATAGGCTGCCTCGAGTTCATCAAGGGCGGCAATCAAGGCCTCGGGGACAAAGCGTCCGCCATAGGGTCCGAAGTGTCCCAACGCATCGGGGGAACTCATGCCTTGTGCCTTCCATGCTTCAAAGCCGGATGCGCTCCGGCGGTGACTAGGTCCGAGACCGCCGAAGCGGGGTCATCATCGGTGACTAACGCCTCTCCGACTAGGACTGCGTCAGCCCCTGCGTTGGCATAGGCAATCAAGTCATGTGGTCCGCGCACACCGGATTCGGCCACCGTGACAATTCCCGCCGGAATTGACGGAGCAACACGGGCAAAGGTGGTGCGATCGACCTCAAGGGTTCGCAAATCTCGAGCGTTGACCCCAATGATGCGAGCGCCGGCATCGACGGCTCGTCGGACTTCATCTGAATCATGAACTTCAATAAGGGGGGTCAAGCCAATGGACTCAGCGCGCTCAATTAAGGAAACCAAGGCACTTTGTTCCAGCGCGGCCACAATCAGCAGGACCAAGTCTGCTCCCGCAGATCGCGCTTCCCATAACTGATAGCTCGTGACGATGAAGTCTTTGCGCAAAATGGGAATGTCCACCGCGGCACGAACGGCTACCAAATCTTCGAGCGAGCCACCAAAGCGACGAGCTTCAGTCAGTACTGAAATGCAGTGTGCTCCCCCAGCCTCATACAACTGCGCAAGGGCAGCTGGATCAGAGATTGTGGCCAGATTGCCCTTGCTCGGGCTTTTGCGCTTCACCTCCGCGATGACTGTGACGCCCTCAGACTTCAGGGCAGCCAAGCCATCAAGGGCAGGGCTTTGGCGGGCGGCCGATTCTTTGAGTTCGTCGAGCGAAATTCTTTCTTGGCGCTGTGCAAGATCAGTGCGGACATCCGCGACGATCTGCTCAAGCACGCTCATGACAACTCCTGGGAAGACTTCAATGAGTGCTTTGAGCGTAGAGCCTCGGCGCTGGATTAGGCGTCATGGGGTGTGTGGCTTGCCGGTCAGCCAATGCCAGAGCCAAGGAACGGGACGCCGGCAATATTGCGCAGGATCCAAAAGGCGACAACGACCCCAAGGAGTGCATAAATAACCCCCGCCGGAGCAGGTTTGCCTACACGGGCTTGCCCGGGATTACCCCAGGATCGCTTGGCCCAGCTAAACCAACTCCAGATCAGGAACGGCACTGCTAAAACTACGAGCACATTGTGATCAAGGCCGTCCCTAAGGTCGCCGTGGGTTAGATCATGGAGAGCTCGAAGTGAGCCACACCCTGGGCAATCCCAACCGGTGAGCGCTTTGAAAACACAGGTCGGATAAAAACCCGGTGCAGACGGATCGCGAACTGCAAGACACGACACGATGGCCAGCGCTCCAGCTGCAACAATGATGGGACCGGCCATCGGTGATTGATGGCTTGCAACTTTGGTCAAACGTTGTGAGATCCCCACACCTGAGTCAGCGGTTGATCTCATGGCGACCTACAGACTTGACCCGGAAGATGATGAACCACCTGAAAGTGCCGCACCGAGAACGACAACGATGATCCATATCACCCCAATCACCGCCCAAATAACAGCGCTGATGATGGCAAAGTTGCGCGCATTCTTCGACGACTCCATGGCGCCGTTGACATCCCCCATGGCCCACTTGGAATTGACCTGAGCCGCGTACACGATGGAGACCACGCCAAGTGGCAGACAGCAGAAGATGGTGGTCAAAATGGCCCACACCAGATAGTTACTCGGGGCACCTTGAAGTGAGTAACCTGATGAAGCAGGGTACGTGGCAGGTATGCCGTATGCACCAGGTGGCGGCGGCGGTGCTGGCGCACCCGGTGGCGGTGAAGTCGGCGGCGGTGCTGGCGCACCCGGCGGTGGTGAACTAGGTGGTGGCGGTGCTGGCGCACCCGGTGGTGGTGAACTAGGTGGTGGCGTTAAGGGCGACTGGTCCGCCGAGTTGTCGTCGGCCGGCGGCGGGGGCAATTGCGAACTCATCATCTCTCCCGTTGTCTTAGGTCTTGTCCACCATAACTAAAAGCAAAGCTCATGTGGGTTGAAAGGACTTACGACTGGGCAACTTTACTCTTTGAGCCCATGCCCATCATTTGCATGACTTTGCCCACGATGACCGCTAAGACGCAGACAACGGCTCCAGCAATGACCACCGGGATTTTGGCAATAATGAAACCCACGCCACCGATCGTGAATCCAATCGTCATTAAGGCAACCAGAGCCCATGCCGCTGGAGTATTGCCGTGATCTTCATGTTCGTTGGACATTAGGTGCCTCAATTCGCGCCGCAAGATTTGATTTGATGGATTCGATTGTGTCAGGTCGCGGTCAGGATCTCGTGCCGACACCACCTAGCCAGTGGCGGTGGGGTCAGTGCCTTGATCAATGGCATCCCACAGGTCCACCGCATCAAGACTTTGGGCCTGCCTTTCACCGGTCCCACTGGAGGCCGCCGAAGGGTCAGACACAGAATCCTTCTCCTTTTGCTGCGCGGCCCTCTGTTCAAAACGTCGGCCCGAACTTTGCCAGTTGCTCGCCCGCGCAATCAACCATAATCCGGCCAACGCGATGACAACACACAGGACGAAAACAACCTTTGGCCACAGGCTCACTGAAATGGCCTGCGGCGAAACTTGGGTCAAGCCCACTAAATCCGATAGCGGAGTTTCAATAGCGTTTTTGGGGGCGCGCAAAAAATCAACCAGTGCAGCCGCACTAAAACCAGCCAGGATCACCAATGCGATTCCCACGATGGTGCGCCACCAACGCCCGGCCAACAAACATGCAATGGCACCAGCAAGGGCGAGCAAACCGGTGGCCGGTGCCAGTGGCACGACGGACTTGCCATTCAAGGTTGCGCTGACCACAGGTAAGCCAGGCTCACTAACCGATGCACTTACCCAGCTCGGTGCAGACAAGAGCAGAACTAGTCCGCCGCACAGGCCAATGAGGACAACAGTCAATAAGAATTCACGATTACGTGCGCTACTCACGATGAGGCTGCCTCAGCATTAGCTCGCGCGATAGCCCGCAATGCCGCCGTTGCCTTGTGGCGACATTCTGCGTGTTCGCTGGCCGGATCTGAATCGGCAACCACACCAGCGCCGGCTTGCACGAAGGCCACGCCTTCACGGATCACAGCCGTGCGGATTGCGATAGCGGTATCAACATTGCCGTCAAAATCAAAATAGCCAACAATTCCGCCATAAACACCACGGCGAGTGGGCTCAAGTCGTTCGATGATTTCCATGGCTCGCGGCTTGGGCGCTCCCGACAAGGTGCCGGCCGGAAAACAGGCTTCCAAAACGTCCATCCCCGAACGATCCGGTTGCACCTGACCGACGACCGTGGAAACGATGTGCATGATGTGCGAGAAGCGCTCAATGGCCATGAACTCAACAACATTTACCGAACCAGCCGTGCACACGCGCCCTAGATCATTTCGACCAAGGTCAACCAACATCAAGTGCTCCGCGCGCTCCTTCTCATCAGCCAAAAGTTCTTCCGCTAGCGCAACGTCCAAAGCTTGACTTGCTCCACGGGGTCGACTGCCTGCAATCGGATGCATGGTGGCCTTTCCGGCAGCAACGGTCACGAGTGCTTCCGGACTTGACCCCACAACGTCGAAGCCAGGCTTGTCATCAATGGAACCGAACCGAATCAAGTACATGTAGGGACTGGGGTTGCTCATCCGTAACTCTTCATAGACCGCCAAGGCAGAAGCTGAACATGGCATCGAAAAGCGCTGACTCAAAACGATTTGGAACGCCTCCCCCGCGGCAATTTCTTCGCGTGCAGTTGCCACCGCGGCCAGGTATGCCTGCTCGGAAGTGTTGTTCTCCACCATGGACAAGTCGGGTTCATCATTGGGCGAGTGCTCATGTGGTGCGTTATGAACGATGGTGTCGAAGGTGGCGTGCATCGCGTCGAGGCGCGAAACGGCATCGGTCCAGGCCAAGTCAACGTTGTTATCCGTGTCGTCTCGGTTCACAGCATTGGCAATCAAGATCACCGAACCACTTTGGTGGTCAAGGACTGCAAGGTCAGTGGCAAACAACATCGCCAACTCCGGAAGTTGCAAGTCATCGGTTGCCAAATTAGGCAGTGTTTCCATCCGGCGCACTGCGTCGTAACCAATCATCCCCACCATGCCCCCGGTTAACGGTGGTAAATCTTCAAAGGCTGTGGTCCGCAGCGTGGCAATCGTGGCTTCAAGCACACGCAGCGGATCGCCTTGAAGCGGCACTCCCACTGGAGGCTCGCCAACCCAATGGGCTTGCCCGTTGACCTCCGTCAACATGGCCAAGGAGGCAACTCCAATGAATGAATAGCGCGACCAGACGCCCTTTTCTGCCGACTCAAGTAAGAAGGTGCCTGGCTGCTCAAGGGCCAAACCACGATAGACATCCATCGGGGTTAGTCCGCGCGAATCAAGGGTGCGCACCACGGGAATGACGCGACGCTGGCTGGCTATGCGTCGAAATTCATCCAGATCTGGACTTACGCTCACGCGTTATCTCCACGAACAGTTGCAGGTAAAAATTGGGCTGCATCAAAACAACTGTCATTTCCGGTGTGACAAGCCGGACCACTTTGTTCAACGCTCAGCAGCAGTGCATCGCCATCACAATCCAAGCGCACTGACAGCACGCGTTGGGTATTTGAGGAGGTTTCCCCTTTTCGCCATAACTGACCACGGCTACGGGACCAATAGGTGGCCTGACCTGTTGCAAGAGTTAGCGCTAAGGCTTCGTCGTTCATCCAGGCCAACATTAAGACCTCACCGGTGTCATGTTGCTGGGCGATGGCGGCAACCAGACCATCAGCATCGCGCTTGAGCTGGGATGCAATAGCCGGATCGAGGATGGTGGACACCTGACCATTGTGCCGGTTGATCAGCGGATTGGGGTTTTTGGCAGGCGCGTTCGCGTCGCAGTGCCAAAGTCAGGACCAGTGCATAGTGTGTACACATGCCTGAAACCCAATTGCCAAGCAATCACTGGGCTCAACTCGAGCGCCAAACCATCGCCGATCTGCTCACAAGCCGTGGCCCTGACGCCCCCACGCTGTGTGAGGGTTGGACAACTCGAGACCTGGCCGGTCACCTGATCATTCGAGAATCTCGTCCCGATGCGGCCATGGGGATCATGGTCCCCGCATTGGCCTCGTATGCGGACAAGGTTCGGATCAAAGCCCAAAGTGGTGATTGGACCCAAGTTGTCGACAAGGTGCGTAATGGTCCGCCGAAGTCGTCCATGATGCGGCTTTCCACTGTTGATGGGTTGGCGAACACCATTGAGTTCTTTGTTCACGTTGAAGATGTTCGTCGCGCCCAAGATGGTTGGCAGCCACGCGAACTTGACGATGCCTTTCAAGCAGAGTTGTGGAGCAAGCTCAAAGGCTTCGCGCCGCGATTGATGAAACCTTCACCGGTGGGCATCGTGTTATCCACCGGCGACGGGAAGAGGATGCAAGGCAGACAAGGACCGCACACCGTCACCATTGCCGGGACTCCGGCTGAACTGACCCTGTTCGCCTATGGGCGCAAGCAAGTCCAGGTGGAATTTTCGGGTCCAGAAGAATCCATTCAAGCCGTCAAGGCCTGTTCCTTTGGCGTCTAACTAGCGAACAAGGCAGCCCGAAGCGGCCAGCGCTTCCTTTATTTGGGGAATCGTCATCTCGCCAAAGTGCAAAACGCTCGCTGCCAGCACAGCATTAGCTCCTGATTTCACGGCCGGTGCAAAATCTGCAACCTGACCGGCGCCGCCAGAGGCGATGATGGGGATGCTCACCTCAGCGCGAACGGCTTCAATAAGTGCCAGGTCGTAGCCCTTGCGTGTGCCATCGGCATCCATCGAGTTCAACAAGATCTCCCCGGCGCCGCGAGAAGCTGCCTCAACTGCCCACTCAAGCGCATCGATGCTAGTGCCCCGGCGACCACCGTGAGTGGTGACTTCAAAACCAGAGGCAGTGGAAACTCCGTCTTGACAGCGGCGTGCATCAATGGATAACACCAGGACTTGGTCTCCGAACCGATCAGCGATGGCATTTAACAACGTCGGGTCGGAAATAGCAGCCGTATTGACTCCAACTTTGTCCGCTCCTGAGCGCAACAAGGCGTCCACGTCATCAACACTGCGCACCCCGCCGCCAACGGTCAGCGGGATGAAGATCTGTTCGGCCGTACGAGTAACCACGTCATAGGTTGTTTGACGATCGCCACTACTAGCTGTGATATCGAGAAAAACCAATTCATCGGCGCCTTCGGCGTTGTACCGAGCAGCCAGCTCCACGGGATCCCCAGCATCGCGAAGGTCTTTAAAGTTGACGCCCTTAACGACTCTGCCCGCATCAACATCAAGGCAAGGGATGACACGAACCGCAACTGACATGCGATAAGCCTAAGGTTCTTCTAGTCTGTAAGACATGTCTGGGCTCGCGTCGTCGCTAGGAACTGCGACCTATCTGAGTTTGATGACCTATCGCAAAGACGCAACCGGCGTGGCAACGCCAGTGTGGGTTGCCCAACGCGGTGAGTTCCTTTTCGTCTGGACCCAAGCCGATTCGGGCAAAGTAAAACGCATCAATACAGACCCGGTCGTGCAGGTCGCCGCCTGCACGGTGTCAGGCAAGCTCAAGTCTGGCTACTTTCCGGCCACCGCTCGTGTGATTGATGGTGGCGGGGAAAGCATGGTTCGAGAATTGATGGGTCGAAAATATGGCTGGCAGTTGAAGTTTTTGATCTGGCAACAAAAGGTGCGCAAGAAATCTATTGACCACGTCGGAATCCAGATCACCCTCGGGGGCGAGATCTCTGGCACAGCCCACCTAGATGACTAGGTGCACACACGTTCAATCATCAAGCCCGACCAAGGCTAGGACTGCACCATCGCCGCTAGCGCTTCTTGCAAGGTAAATGCTCCTGCATACAAGGCTTTGCCCACGATGGATCCTTCAACGCCAAGTGGAACTAGCGCAGCGATGGCTTGTAAATCAGCCAAACTTGACACGCCACCACTGGCGATGACCGGTCGATCGGTGCGTTCACACACTTGCTTGAGTAACTCAAGATTGGGACCCTGAAGAGTTCCATCCTTGGTGACATCGGTGACTACATAGCGCTGACACCCATCACGCTCTAGCCGATCAAGGACTTCCCAAAGGTCACCACCTTCTTGCGTCCACCCGCGCGCAGCAAGGGTGGTGCCACGCACATCAAGTCCGACCGCGATGCGATCACCAAATTCGGCAATGGCTGCGGCACACCACTGCGGATCCTCCAGGGCCGCGGTCCCCAAGTTCACGCGCGCGCACCCAGTAGCCAGTGCCGCACGCAATGATTCGTCATCGCGGATGCCGCCGCTGAGTTCAACTTTGACATCGAGCTTGCCAGTGATGTCGGCAAGTAATTCGCGATTGGAACCGCGACCAAAGGCCGCATCAAGATCTACTAGGTGAATCCACTGCGCACCTGCTGACTGCCACTCCATGGCAGCAGCTAGCGGATCGCCATAGGAGGTTTCCGATCCCGCCTCACCTTGAACAAGGCGGACGGCGGCACCATCAGCGACATCGACGGCAGGCAAGAGGATCAGGTCAGGCATCATGCTTCTTTCGTTGAAGGCACTAGTCGAGCGTGCCAAGCCAATTTTTTAGTAAAGCAATACCCGCATCCCCAGATTTTTCAGGGTGAAACTGGGTAGCACTCAAGGGGCCATTTTCCACCGCTGCCACAAATCGTTCCCCATGTTCGGACCAGGTCACGATCGGCTCTGCGGTGCGGCCATCGGTGTGCAGCGACCACGAACGACTTGCATAGGAATGAACAAAGTAGAAACGCTCACCTTCTATGCCAGCAAACAGGGCTGAGTTGTGAGGCGATTCCACGGTGTTCCAGCCCATGTGTGGCAAAACCTCGGCATGCAATTGGTCCACTACCCCGGGCCATTGGGATAAACCTTGCGTGTCCACATCGTGCTCAACGCCGCGGTCGAACATCACCTGCATTCCCACGCAGATCCCCAGCACCGCTCGGCCTCCGGCTAGGCGGCGACCAATGAGCTCTCCACCCTTGACCGCAGACAAACCTTCCATCACGGCAGCAAAGGCACCAACGCCAGGAACAACCAACCCATCAGCATTCAAAACCTCATCACGATCGGTTGTCACGCTCACCTGCGCGCCAGCACGCTCTAGCGCACGCTGCGCCGAGTGAATATTTCCCGAGCCGTAATCAAGGAGCGCAACCTTTGGGCCATCGCTCATAGCCAATCCTTTGATCTCACAGGTTTAATCCCACAGGCT
>CAIXNN010000048.1 GCA_903920865.1 uncultured Actinomycetes bacterium | reverse complement strand
CTCTATCAGGACGGCGTCAACGCCGCCAGAAATCATCGCCGCCGCTTGGCGTTGGTAGGCATCACGTAGAAGGGCAAACGGAACGTGTCCAAGGGAAGGCAGTTTCGTACCCGGTCCCAGTGAACCTAAAACCCAGCGAGGTCGCTGCGGACTACTCCACCGATCGGCCGCCTGCCGGGCGATAACAGCTCCCGCGTAAGCGAGCTCTTCAATGCGCTCCGATATTGAGTACTCGCCCAAGTTGGCCCAGTTCGCGCCGAAGGTGTTTGTCTCAATGGCATCCGAACCAACGCTTAAAAAGGATTCATGAATCGCCAGCACGACATCGGGTCGGGTGACATTGAGAATCTCATTACAACCTTCGAAATTTTCAAAATCAGCCAAAGACAGGTCGTAAGACTGAAGACTTGTACCCATGGCCCCATCAGCGACAACAACACGCTCACGCATGGCAGCAATGAGCGCAGAACCTGCGGGGACCTGTTGGGGTGAATTCATAACATCTCAACCATACTGAGACTTGTAGGTATGTGGTGTTCCGTAGTTGGCGGTTTCGCACTACCGTTAGATAGGGAGGATGTCTCAATGTTGAAATTCAGCGCACCATTGCCAGCCTTAAAAGCTCCAGTGTTAATTGCAGCATTTGGCGGGTGGAACGATGGAGCAGGATCGGCAACTTCAACCATTGACCATCTCATTGAGCAATGGGATGCGCAGCCCTTAGCTGACATCGATCCCGAGGATTACTACGACTTTCAGGTGAACCGGCCCATCATTCACATCGAGACTGCCGGAGTTCGTTCCGTTACGTGGCCTACGACGCAGATTAGTTTCGCCACATTGGAAAACAGCAGTCACGATGTGGTTTTGATTCAAGGACTCGAACCGAGTATGCGCTGGCCGACGTTTTGCTCCGAACTCATTGACCTTGCGCTGGCACTGGGCGTCGAGCAATTCATCGTCCTTGGGGCGCTTTTGGCGGCCACCCCGCACACCCGGCCAGTACCTGTGATGGGTTTTTCTAGCAATCAAGTATTGGCTCGCGAACTCGGGCTCGAAGCCAACGCCTACGAGGGTCCCACTGGGATCGTCGGTGTTCTTCAGCATGCGGCGCAAGAGGCGGGGCTGTCGTCGGTCTCACTGTGGGCCTCAGTGCCCTACTACGTGGCGGATCCACCCTGCCCGAAGGCGTCCTTGGCGTTGATCGCAATGCTTGAAGATCTAGTTGACGTTTCAATCCCCCTCGGGGATCTGCCAGATCAGGCTAAGGCGTGGGAACGTGGGGCTGAAGAACTTGCGCAAGAAGATTCGGACGTGGCCGACTACGTACGACAATTGGAAGAAGCTCGCGACGCCGCTGACCTCCCGGAGGCAAGTGGCGAAGCAATTGCAAGGGAATTCCAGCGCTATTTAAGGCGACGCAACTCCTAGCCCTGAAAAAACTTAAAGTCTGACCCCGAGCAGTGCGTTGATCGCATCAGCAGCCCTTTGACTACCGGTGAGGTCATCGCCAGAAGTGTTAGCCCATTGATCAACGAAATCCAACGCTGCTGGGCTGTCCAAGTCTTGACTCAGGGCTGAGCGAAGATCGCTTACGAGTTGCCCCACATCTGGAGTTGTATCCCGCGCGAGCGCCGACCTCCAGCGCTGCAAACGAGCTGTTGCCCTTTCCAACAATTCCGGTTTCCACTCCCAATCTGAGCGGTAGTGCTGCGCCATCAAGGCAAGGCGAATTGCCATGGGGTCGTTGCCTTGCTCTCGTAGTCGTGAAACAAACTCCAGGTTGCCCTTGGACTTGCTCATCTTTTCGCCATCTAAAGCCACCATTCCGGTGTGTGCGTAGAACGTGGCAAAGGGTTGCCTAAATTGAACCCGTGCCAGCGAATCGCACATCTGATGGTGCGGAAATATCAGGTCCGACCCACCACCCTGGAGATCAAATTCGACTCCCAACATTGCGGTGGCAATCGCCACACATTCCACGTGCCAACCAGGGCGACCTTGCCCCATAGGTGATTCCCAGTAAGGGTCTGAATCCCGCCGGGCCATCCACAGCAAGGGATCAAGTGAGTTCTTCTTACCGGCCCGAGCTGGATCTCCGCCACGTTCAGCAAACACCTGCATCATCGCGTCGTGGCTGAGCTGAGAGATCAGGCCAAATGCAGAATCCATCGACGTGTCGAAATACCAGTCCTGATCAACCTGGTAAGCCGCCCCGGTGTTGCGAAGTTGATCAATCATTGAACTAATCGCAGACATTGATTCGACTACACCGAGGAATTCAGCCGGCGGGATAACACCTAGGGCCTGCATATCGTCCCTGAACCGTGCGATTTCGCGTTCAGCCAATTCCGACCAATGATCACCGGTGATCAAGGCCCGTTCCAACAGCGGATCGTCCACATCGGTGATGTTTTGCACGTAGTGCACGCCGAACCCCAGATCGCGCACCGCGCGTTGCAAGAGATCAAAAGCGATGTACGTGGAGGCATGTCCTAGGTGCGCGGCGTCGTATGGAGTAATCCCACACACGTACATGCGAAAGTCCGAATGAGGATCAAGATCTTGAACAATTGGTTGCATTTTTTGCTTCGCCGAGTCAAAAATCAACAGTGACGTTGCGGGCGCAGGATCACCAAGAACGGGGATCTCACCGTGCTCCCAACTGCGCATGTGCTCAGCCTAGTGCGCTTAGAACGCAGGCCAAGGGATAGATGGCCAACGACTTGTGGGCTCGAAAAAACGACCCTGCGTCAATAGCAGCCACGCCCTGTCCGCGGTCAGATCAATTTCCTCTTGGGTCAAATGGTGCGACAAAGCCGCGCGCAGTTCGCCCGACTGCAGCCTTTCAATGAGCTTGGACAACAGCTTCTTCTCCTGCTCGTGAAGTTCGCTGCCCGCCCAGCCCCACAGGACGGTACGTAGTTTGTCTTCAACGTTAAAACATAGCCCGTGGTCAACGCCATAAATCTCATCGCTATCAGTGGGCAAGATGTGCCCGCCTTTGCGGTCGGAATTGTTTGACACAATGTCAATCAGGGCCATGGCCCGCAGTCGATGGTCGTCGCGATGTACCAATTCCAGTGGATTACCCCAGTCGTCGCTGGCGGTCAGCACGCTTAGCCAACCCGGTAGGGCCTGATCAACTGGCACGACATCGACATAGCTTGTATCGGTGGCTTCAATCCACAACTGACAAGAACCTGGACCGTAGGGCCCATCCTCGCGCCACACAGTCAATGGGATCAACGTTTGATCATCATCGGCCAAAGCTGCTACTTCGCGAGCCAATAAATAGGCGGCAACTTCACGGTGTCCCAACGTGCCATCGGGAAAATCCCATAAGGGCCTTTCCCCCATTACCGGTTTATAGACACACTCCACCTGGGCCTGCCCCAAGGATGCAATACAAAACAAGGTTGCATTCGAAGCGCCACTAAGCCGACCCTCAACGTCCAACGAGCCAACGGTGAGTACTTCTTCTTGGGTAGGTCCTGCCGCTGCGGACGAGACCTCATCGTCGATAGCCATTGGCCCGCGCGCAAACGTGTCCGGACTGATCCAGCGGCAGAGAACAAAACGGGCATGCCGGTCGGCCGGCCCCTACAACGGCAAATGCGCGTTTGACAAACGCTCGCGCTTCAATGGGGGTCAGGCGCACTCGAAGTAAATCGGGACCTAGTGGATCGTCGTCTTCAAACGGTTCGTCAGCGTCATCGTCTTCACCTTCCGTAGGTGCGAACGCCTCGATGAGTACCAGCCGATCGTCTTCATCCCATCCCAGGGACAACGCACCAACTCGGAAATCGTCATCAAGCGGGGTTTCAAGCGGACCTAGGTCGTCGAGTCCACCGACTTCAGGTACCTGAGCCAAGTCCATCCGCTGAACCTCATCAAGTAGAGCGTCCAGTCGCTCGGCCAGCACTGCCACTTGCTGCTTTTCTAAGGAAACGCTATTAAGTCGCTTACCGCTGCGCGCCTGAAGAAAGAAGGTGCGCTGACCAGGTTCGCCCACCGTGCCCGCGACGAAGCGGTCTGGATTGTCATGAATGAAAAGGTTGCGAGCCATAGCTTCAGCCTAACGAGGTTCCCCGGCGCCGCCACCTACAACAGCATCCGATGAACCTTCATCATCGGCTGGTGGCGCGAAACTGGCAAGTTCGCCGGAGGTGTCATTCATCCGGTGTACAAAAGGGCGAGCCGGCGTATAGGTGACGACGCTGACCGAGCATGGATTGACCACGATGCGCTGGAATTGATCCAAGTGAAGCCCAAGCGCATCGGCCAAAATCGCCTTGATGACATCTCCGTGGCTAAAGACTGCGTAAACGGCCCGTTCGCCAAGTTCGCTGTTCCACTGCCGGATGGCTCCAACAGATCGATTTTGCACTTCGCGAAGAGATTCGCCGTGCTCACCAGGAAACACCGCGGCACTGGGATGTTGCTGGACAACCTTCCACATGGGCTCGTCTGCGAGCTCTTTGAGTTCCTTGCCGGTCCAATCTCCGTACTTGCACTCCGCCACCCTGTCATCGGTTTGCAAGGTCAAGTCGCGGCCAACCAAGGCACGCTGCGCTGTTTGAATGCATCTGTCTAACGGACTGGAAAAAGCCGCAACCAGGTCGAGTCCGGCCAAGCGCTCAGCAAGGCGATCGGCTTGAGATTGCCCTACCTCATCGAGATTGACGCCCGGCGTGTGACCGGCCAGCACTCCACTGGTGTTCGCGGTGCTGCGCCCATGACGAACGAGGAGAACGGTGGCCATGGGATAAGACTAGGCACCGATCGTTGAATGTAAAACCCCGGTAGCAAGCAACACCAAGACCAGGGTGCCTAGCGCGATGCGATAGATGACAAATGGCAAGTAACTATTTGATCGCAGGTACTTCAGCAGCCAGCCGATGGTGGCGTAACCAACAGCAAATGCAATCACCGTTGCCAGAACAGTCTTGGGCAAACCCGGCGAATCGATCAGCGATACATCCTTCAATTCAAAGATGCCGGAAGCCAGAACTGCGGGGATGGCCAGCAAGAATGCGTAGCGAGTGGCAACATCGCGGCGATAACCACGAAACAGGCCAACAGAGATCGTTGCACCAGATCGAGAAACCCCAGGGATTAGGGCCAACATCTGCCCGAGCCCATACAAGATGGAATCCTTGACGTTTAGGTCTGCTTCGGTTTTAAGCCCCTTGTTGATGCGATCGGCAAAGCCTAGGATCAAACCAAACACGATCAACATGATCGCAATTAGCCACAGGCTTCTAAAGGTTGATTTGATCGTGCTTTGAAAGGCCACGCCGGCAATGGCGATCGGCAAAGTACCAATGATGACGTACCAGCCCATGCGCGCATCGAGTTCGTTTCTACGACTCTTGTCAAACAAAGAGGCGGACCATGCCTTCAGAATCTGAACAATGTCCCGCCAGAAGAAAAGCAACACCGCCAACTCGGTGCCAATTTGCGTAACGGCTGTGAAGGAGGCACCCGGATCTTCAAGACCAAACAATTGGGGAAAAATTGCTAGGTGAGCACTGCTGGAGATGGGCAGAAATTCCGTCAATCCCTGTAGAACACCTAGGAAAATCGCCTCGAGGTATCCCATAGCCACCCATCCGTATTTGCTTCCAACCGCTACCGATCTCTAGCGATGAGAACAACATAGTCTTCGCGCGTCTGCCTGCCTGCGAACGACACTTTTAGGTAGCGTTCCAGTATGCAAAAGCGAGCGCTAGGTAAATCAGGACTTACGGTTTCACGCATGTGTCTAGGCACTATGACCTGGGGCCGAGATACCGATGAAAATCATGCTCGCGGCCAATTCGCAGCCTTCTTGGAGGCCGGTGGAGATTTCATCGACACCGCAGATGTATATACCGATGGAGCGTCCGAAACCCTTCTTGGACAGATCGTGAACGAAACTAGTTCGCGTGATCGTGTGTTCATCGCGTCCAAGGCCGTGGGTGTGCCCCATCTTGATCGTCGCAAAGACGCCAGTCGCGCCCACCTGCTCAAGGCCCTAGATGCATCGCTTAACCGACTGCAAACCGATTACGTTGATTTGTGGCAAATGCACAGTTGGGACCCTGCAACTCCCATCGAGGAAACACTGAGCACTTTGGACGATGTTGTGCGCTCAGGCAAAGTTCGGTACATAGGGATTTCGAATTACAACGGCTGGCAAACCGCTCAAGCTGCAACGCTGCAAACTGCCGTGCCGGGTCGAACCCGCATCGCGACAACGCAAATGGAGTATTCACTGCTGGCTCGAGGCATCGAGCGTGAAGTCACTGCTTCAGCAGAGGCATTCGGGATTGGCATACTGCCCTGGTCACCGCTAGGGCGTGGAGTCCTCACAGGCAAATACCGACAAGGCACACCAGGGGATTCTCGTGGGGCTTCGGCTCATTTCGCTGGGTTTGTAAAGCCCTACCTCGACGAGCGATCAACGCGCATCGTCGATGCCGTCATCACGGCAGCTCAAGGACTGGGAGTAACTCCCCTAGAGGTTTCCTTGGCTTGGATTCGTGACCGCAGGGGCGTTGTAGCGCCGGTCGTAGGGGCTCGCACCACTGCTCAACTTGAAGCTGCCCTGCCCTCAGAAAACCTGACCTTGCCGGTGGAAATCAGCAACGTTTTGGATGAGGTGTCGGCGCCGGTTTTGACCTACCCGGAAAAGTCATTTTGATCAGCGCAACCCCGACCTATGAGTTTCGGGAAATCTCGCTCCCGCGTGATCTGCCTCGCTCAGCCTTAGTTCGCTTACTCACCGATCACGCCGAGTATGGCCATTGGGAGTTAGCCCGTCTTCGCCTTTATCCCGATGGGCATCGCAAAGTGTGGTTGCGTCGGCGTCAGATCAAGGTTCAACGAACCGCTTAGCTTTTCACTGCGACTAGCACTGTCTGAGGAAGTCGCTAAAAACCTCTACCCCGAATTTGAGGGAATCAATCGGCACGCGTTCATCGACACCATGGAACAACGCAGCAAAATCAAGATCAGGTGGAAGTTTAAGTGGGGAAAAACCAAAACATCTAATCCCGAGGGTGGAAAAAGCCTTACCGTCGGTACCGCCACTGAGCATGTAGGGCACAACGCGAGCACCTGGGTCATGAGTGGTCAGCGCCTGCGTCATGGCAGTCACCAAATCACCATCAAAGGTGGTTTCAAGCGCAATATCGTCGTGATAAGACTCTCGGCGAACATGCGGACCAAGAAGGCTGTCAATGGTGGCAAAGAACTCATCGCGTTGGCCCGGCAGGAAACGACCATCCACGTGGGCAACGGCTTGACCTGGAATGACGTTGAGCTTGTAACCAGCATCCAACATGGTGGGGTTTGAACTGTTGCGCAGCGTGGGGCTGATCATTTTTCCGATATCGCCCAACGCGTGAACGATCGCCTCAGCCTCTTCTCGTGCCGAACTTCCGGCTGGATTGAAATCCATACCAAGAATCTCGGCCGACTCACTCAAAAGGGCATTCACGGCAGATGAGAGATACACCGGCCATTGATGGGAACCAATGGCCGCAACCGCCTGCGCGAGGTGCACCACGGCATTGTCGGCGTTCTTCAATGAGCCGTGTCCGGCTGTGCCGTCTGCTACCAGGCGCATCCAGGCGATGCCCTTTTCTGCCGTCTCGATGAGGTACAGCCTTTGGTCTGCAACGGTGATACTGAAACCGCCAACTTCTCCCACAGCTTCAGTGCAGTCAGAGAATTCATCCGGCAGATTGTCAACCAGCCAATGCGCCCCATAGACCGCTCCGGCCTCTTCATCAGCGGTAAAGACCACCACAAGGTCCCGGGCTGGCAGTTCATCGGATGCATGCAGACGCTCGAGCGAAGAAACAATGATCGAGTCCATATCCAACATGTCGACGGCTCCGCGACCCCACAGGTAGTCATCGCGTACTTCGCCAGCAAAGGGCGGAATAGTCCAGTCGGGGGCATTAGCTGGCACGACGTCAAGGTGACCGTGCACCAGCAACGGTGGCCTGCTGCGATCCCGCCCGGGGATGCGAGCAATCACACTGGCCCGACCAGGTGCTGCTTCGACAATACGAGGTGCAGCCCCAATGCCATCAAGGGCAGTGGCAACATATTCGGCCGCTGCGCGCTCCCCTGGGCCAGTACCATCACCGGGGTTGACCGATGCAAAGCGAATCAAGGTTTGACAGATGTCAACAACTCGATCGTTTACTGGCGCCAGATCCTTCATGTGTCCTATCTTGCCGGTAAAGGCCAACTAAGTGTGCATTCACGTGTCAAATGCGCGTTTGATAACCTGCGTCCGCGCTGTTCCCCAATAGCGCCCATCGTCCGGGTGGCGGAATTGGCAGACGCGCTAGCTTGAGGTGCTAGTGCCCTCACGGGCATGGGGGTTCAAGTCCCCCCTCGGACACCATCGCTTGACCAAACAATGAGCTGGGTACGCACGATCATGTGATCTGCTACCCGGCCCTTTGCTTGACAGATGGACTAGCTCAGATCAAACCGATCCGCATTCATAACTTTCACCCACGCCTTGACAAAGTCTTTGACGAATTTATCTGTCGCGTCAGATTGTGCGTACACCTCAGCAAGCGCCCGAAGTTGTGAGTTGGATGCGAAAACTAGGTCAGCCCGAGTTCCGGTCCACTTGAGTGCACCCGATGCGCGGTCACGGCCAGCAAAAGAATTCTCGTCCTCTGACGTTGCCGACCAGGCGGTGTCTAAGTCCAAAAGATTCACAAAGAAATCATTGGTGAGCACCTGAGGACGGGACGTGAGCACTCCGGCCTGGTTATCACCGGTGTTGACAGCGAGCACCCGCAGACCGCCAATGAGCACGGTCAGTTCAGGTGCGCTCAGTCCTAGTAGGACCGCACGATCGACTAGCTTGAATTCGGCTCCACGTGGGTCTGCTGAATTATCGAAGTTGCGGAACCCATCGGCCTTTGGCTCGAGCACGGCGAAAGATTCCACATCGGTTTGTTCTTGAGAGGCGTCAGTTCGGCCAGGCGTAAAGGGAACCTCTATCGACAGTCCCGCCGCTTGAGCAGCCTTTTCAAGGCCAGCACCGGCGGCTAACACAATCAGGTCCGCCAACGAAACCTTCTTTGAACCACCGGCGTTGAATTCATCCTTAATCGCTGACAGTTTCTGCAACACCTTCGACAACTGTGCAGGGTCGTTAACGTCCCAGTCCCTTTGCGGAGCTAGGGCAATCCGAGCTCCGTTTGCCCCGCCCCGCTTGTCGGTATTGCGGAAGGTCGACGCTGACGCCCAACCAGTTGCCACCAATTCCGACACACTCAGTCCGCTTGCTAGAACCTTGTCTTTCAATGCCGACATATCAGAGGCGTCAATTGAAGGCCCTTGAGCTGCTGGTACGCGGTCTTGCCAGATCAGCTCCTCTTGGGGCACAAGATCTCCCAGGTAGCGAGCTATCGGGCCCATATCCCTGTGGGTGAGTTTGAACCAGGCTCGGCCGAAGGCATCCTCGAAAGCCTTAGCATCTTGTGCGAAGCGACGCGAAATCGACTCATAGGCAGGATCAAAGCGCAACGACAAGTCCGTGGTGAGCATGACCGGTGCATGCTTTATGGATGGATCATGTGCGTCAGGCGCAAGGTCAGCATCCTCAACATTTACTGGGACCCATTGAATGGCTCCAGCCGGCGATTGCGTTTGCTCCCATTCGTACTTGAATAGCAACTCAAGGTAGGTGTTGTCCCAGGTGATCGGCGTTGGCGTCCAGGCGCCTTCCAGACCGCTGGTGATGGTGTCAGCCCCACTGCCGGTGCCAAAACTGTTGGTCCACCCCAAACCAGCCTCGCTCATTGCGGCTGCTTCTGGTTCACGACCTACAAATGCGTCAGGATCGGCCGCACCGTGGGTCTTACCGAAGGTGTGACCACCTGCGATGAGCGCAACGGTTTCTTCGTCGTTCATGGCCATTCGCCGAAAGGTTTCACGAATATCTGCTGCGGCTGATACCGGATCCCCATTGCCGTCAGGACCCTGAGGGTTCACGTAGATCAGTCCCATTTGCACAGCGCCCAAGGGGTCGGCGAGGTCTCGATCTCCGCTGTAGCGCTGATCGCCCAACCAGGTGGTTTCGTAACCCCAGTTGATGTCCTCTGGTTCCCACACATCTTCACGACCGCCAGCAAAACCAAAAGCCTTAAATCCCATGGATTCCAACGCGCAGTGCCCGGCGAAGACCATCAGGTCAGCCCATGAAATCTTCTGCCCGTACTTTTGCTTAACAGGCCACAAAAGTCGCCGGGCCTTATCGAGGTTCGCATTGTCGGGCCAACTATTCAGCGGCGCAAAACGTTGCGTTCCATTTCCGGCACCACCACGACCATCGCTGATGCGATAGGTGCCCGCGCTGTGCCAAGCCATTCGGATGAAGAACGGGCCATAGTGCCCATAGTCGGCTGGCCACCACTCTTGAGAGGTCGTCATGACCTGCTCAAGATCTGCCTTCAATGCATTGAGATCAAGGCTGGCAAATTCAGCTGCATAGTCAAAATCATCACCTAGCGGATTATCCGAACCCGATTTAACGTTGAGAACACCCAAATCCAAGGCATCAGGCCACCAGTCGCGATTGGAGGTGCCTCCAGTAGTTGGGCTAGATCCGGACATTGGGCAGGTGCCTTCGGTTTCCATGACTACCTTTCACATCGTTTGCGCTTATTCCTCACCCTAAGGCACCGGCGATGTCTCGGCATGAGCACATCTACCCCTTCAGCGAGCCATTGCTGAGCGGTTCGCCTAGCCTTAGTACATGACAGTTCTTGGTCTTTGGACTCCAGTAGACAACAGCCCCACTGCCCTTGCAATTTCACAGGCCCCCTGGCTTGAAAGCGCATCCGTGGTGCTGACAACAGACTTAGCCACTGCCGACGCGATAGTGGCCGTCTTTGACCACAGCCCCGATGCCGGACAGCTCGAGCAGCTGAAATCTTTAGCTGGAAATCGGCCGGTCCTTGTTGCAGGTGCAGCCCTTGCGATGTCTCACGCCCGCGAACTGCACGATTATGTGGGAATTTCCATTTCAGAAACCGTGCCCGCGCTTCACGATGTTCGCCTTCGTCGTGGTCCAGCCCTTGACCCACGTGGCGAAGGCGACCTGATCGTTAAGAGCGCCTGGCCCATTGTGGACAAGATTGCCGACGACGTTGAAATTCTCGCGACAGCAAACGTTGCTTTTCAAGATTACGCGGTCATCACTTGGCGGCCCACAACAGCGGTGGGAATGTTCTCGCTGACCAGCGCATCCGAGCTATGGTCTGATCGCGACATTACGCGAACCATTCAACGCTGGGCTCGCTACGTGCGGGGAATTGCAGAAGCATCGCCGGTGCGTGTCGGGTTACTTGCCTACGGCGCAATCGGCCATGAACACCTGTCGGCCTGCCTAGCCGTGCCGGGTTTGGAACTTGTGGCCATCTGCGATAAATCCCAAGCTCGTCTTGATGCTGCGCTTGCTGATGCGCCGCAGGCCATGACCACCACCGATGGCAACGAGATGCTCAACTCCGACGATATCGACTTGGTCATCGTCTCAACGCCGCCTGATACCCACGCGATGTGGGCGCTGCGGGCGCTAGAGGCGGGCAAAAATGTTGTGATGGAAAAGCCCATGGCCTTAACGAGCAACGAGTGCGACGCAGTACTCGATATTGCGCGAACTGTGGGACGTACCGCCTTGGTTTATCAAAATCGCAGATGGGACAGCGACTTTCTGACGATGAAAAAGGCAGTTGATGCCGGTCGCATCGGTGAGATGTTTCATCTTGAAACCTTTGTTGGCGGATTCGGCCATCCTTGTAACTACTGGCACTCCGATGCATCGATTTCCGGTGGAGCCATTTTCGACTGGGGTTCACACTTCATTGACCAGATCATGCAACTGAACGGATCGCCAGTGACCTCAGTAACGGCCACTAGTTACAAGCGTCGCTGGCATGACGTCACAAACGCCGACCACTCGGTGGTCAACGTTTCCTTTGAAAATGGCGTCAACGCAGAGTTCATTCACTCCGACCTTGCCGCTGTTCTCAAGCCGAAGTACTACGTCCTAGGAACCGAAGGTGCCATTGTTGGCAACTGGAGGCACGAACGACTTTTGAGCCGTACAGGAATTGGCACGATGGCCGAAGAGTTGTTCGCGCCAGCTGATGCCCCAGCGGACTTGACCTTGGTCAACGCCGACGGTGATCGCACCGCTCTTGCACCTGTAAGTCCACGGACCCACGGATTCCATCGCGAACTTGCTGATCAACTCGTGGCCTCACTGCCCTTGAGCGTGCGACCTGAACAAAGCCGCGATGTGGTGGCAGTCATGGAGGCCGCTGAAATCTCGGCTAGTCGTGGGTCGAGTCCTATCAAGCCCTTATGAACCCAACGCGATGGGGTTTTCTAGGCGCGGGTTTTGTGGCCTCTATGGCGATGGGGCCAGCAGTTCATGCCGCCAAAGATTCACACCTGGAAATGGTCGCTGCCCGCGACCTTGATCGGGCAACTGCGTTATCGCCGCATCGAGTGAGTTCTTCCTACGATGAGGTCATTGGCGATCCGCACGTGGATGCGATCTACATCAGCCTCACAAATGAGGCGCACGAGGAATGGGTAGCCAAAGCTCTTGCTGCCGGAAAGCATGTTCTGTGCGAGAAACCGTTGGCTGTAACGGAAAGTTCAGCGGTCCACATGATCCGCCAAGCCAAGAGGGCTCACCTAGTCGAGGCCCTCTGGTATCGCTGGCACCCACGCTTCGAGCGCACAATGGAGATCATTGCCTCAGGGCTTATCGGTGAGATTACAAGCATTGATTCGGTCTTTACCTTCGACGGTGTTCCTGCAGATAACTATCGACTTCAAGCATCCCGTGGAGGCGGGGCAATTTTGGATGTTGGGCCCTACACCCTGGATGCTTCGCTGAAGGTCCTTGATGCTGCAGCGCGATCCACTGTTGACGGGATTGAGATCAGCAGTCGCAAAATCTTGATGTCAGCAGGCGATGACGGTGTCGATCTCATGGCCCAGGCTCAACTTGTGTGCAACGGGGCCTTGATCAATTGGTCAGTCTCCATTGCAAGCCCGGCTGAACAGGTCTTTACCGTCCACGGGACGCGGGGCTC
This sequence comes from uncultured Actinomycetes bacterium, assembly GCA_903920865.1. GTDB lineage: Bacteria > Actinomycetota > Actinomycetes > UBA12327 > UBA12327 > AcAMD-2. The sequence continues at coordinate 28,388 of CAIXNN010000048.1, read as the reverse complement.
ACTGTCGTGGACGGGGGCTGAGGCGTTCACCGTTTGGAAATCACCCTGTTCGCTCGAAATAGTTGTTGACGGATCAGTGACCCACGAGAATTTTCTCGCATGTGACCCCTACCAGCTCATGGTTGAGCAATGCCATGAGGTTTTCACCGCACATGCCGAACCATTCATGTCCCATGCAGACTCAATTAGGCTGGCCCACGTCCTTGATCAAGTCATTGCCAACTAGTCAACTAATCAACTAATCAACTAGCCAACTAGCCAAGTAGCCGACTAATTCTGTAGAGCGAACAACGCCACTGCTGCCGCTGCAGCAACGTTGAGTGAATCCACACCGCTTGCCATGGGAATGCGCAACAACGCATCGCAATTCTGCACTGTTTGCATCGTCAAACCTGGACCTTCAGTGCCGAAAACCAAGGCAACCTTGTCTGGGGCTGTGGTGGACCACACCCGAATGTCTTGGGCTTGTGCATCAGGAGTCAGAGCGGCAGTGGTGAAGCCTGCTGAACAGACCTGAGTCAATGTTTGACTCCAGTCATCACTGACAGTCCATGGAACTTGAAACACCGTCCCCATGGACACCTTGACCGCTCGCCGATATAGCGGATCGGCGCACGCGGGGCTCACGATCACAGCATCCACACCAAAAGCTGCAGCGCAGCGCATGATCGCCCCAACATTGGTGTGCTCTTTGAGGTCCTCAAGCAGAACTATCCGTTGGGCCGACGCGATGAGTTCACTCACGCTGACCAATGGACGCCTTCGCATCAAGGCCAGGGCGCCACGATGCACGCGAAACCCCGTCAACTCCTCCAACAAATCCTCTCCAGCGCAAAATCGCGGAGTTGACACTGGTAGGAGCGCACTGTCATCGAGCAGGTGCAACCATTTTTCTGTGGCCAGCACGCTGATTGGCTCATATCCTGCGTCCATAGCTCGCTCTATGACTTTGGCGCCCTCAGCAACGAAGATCCCATGCTCTGGTTCAAGTTGTGCCCGCAACTGAACATCGGTGAGTTGCCAATACAACGACACGCGCTCATCGCCCAGGTCGTTGATTGCTAGCCAATCACCCAAGAACTGGGTCGCCCTCTTGGGTTGCAGCTTCATCGCTGGCGCGCACTGCCTGCGGCTCAGACCCGCCAAGTTCAGATGGACCAGATGCTGCCAGTGCGTGCACAACGAACCAGGCGAGCACACTGAGCACGCTCACCCAGGCCACTCTGCCGGCGCTCACAGTGTCGCTGGTGTACAGGCCAATGGCAGCCAGAACCAAGATGACGATCGCAATCTTGCCCAGCTGCTTGCTCACCGTGCCAGCTTGTGCCGAGATCTGTTTGACCCGTGAAAGCTCTCGCCCAGTAAGGGCTGCTGCTGACATGAATACCTTGCGCACCCAAACAGCCAAGGTTGTTGAGCCGGCGATCACGGCAGCTGCGATGGCCACGACGCCAATAGCGATACAGGTTCGACCCAAACCAGGCAGGTACCGAATGAGTGTTTCTGCGGTAACTGCCTGCCAGGACGTTTCCGGTACGGCAAGTCCCGACAGGGCAAGGGATTTAGCCACGTTGACTGTCAGCACGAAGAACAAACCAGTCAGCAGGAAGATCCATCCCGAGATGAGCACCCCAACTCGGCGTCTATTGATAACAAAGATGCCCAATCCCAGCAGGATCAGAGCGGCCCAAATCAAACCGTTGGCCAGTGGTTGCGCTACTCGATACGTTGTACTGATAGTTCGAATTTGAGCATCCCGCACAAGGACAATCTGACGGTTGGCCGCTTGTGGGATGGAGATTTTGGAAAACACTGTCAGACCCTGATTGACCAGTAGTTCTTGCACCTTGGCGATCAACACCCCCGTATCCAAAATCAGCGCATCACCTTGGACTTGAAAGACGCTGTTGCTGTCACCTTTGAGTGCTGCTATCAGATTGGACTGGAGTTGTCGGTTGATGCCGGCCCACACCTGCCGCGCTTGCGGAGTAGCCAATGCATTGGTCACAGCAGTTTGAAGTGCCGACTTGGCCGCTTGGGTCACAATTCCCGACAGAGCCTGTCCCCCATTGGGCAAGACAGACTTGGCAATATCACCGGTGGGAAGCGCGTCGAACAAGATGTTGGTCAGTTGCGTGCCAACCTCGGCTCGAACCTCAGGGGAATCAATGAGCGCCGTCACGGTTTCGACGTAGCGATCCGTGTCAGCCACAGTTCGAGAGGCCCACGTGCCCACTATGCCCATCGGGACAAGCAGAGCTGCGATAAGAAAGATCACGAAGGCACCAAATGCCCTGGGCTTAGAAGGTTGCTTCAGCGGTGAGCCAGTCATGACAGCGGCGCTCATTAGTGTCCTATCGATTGGAAGAGTGTGCTCAACTATACGGAGTGGGCCAGTAAATCTTTATCAACGCAACAGTCTTGCGCCCCAGCGATCTCCATACCGATACACGCCTAGGGGTACCCCAAAGGTTTGGGACAGATTCGCCGGTGTCAGTACGTCTGCCAATGGTCCAGTGGCAAAGATGCGTCCAGCCCTCAGGAGCATCGCGTGGCTATAACCGGCCGGGATTTCCTCTAAGTGGTGGGTGACCATCACACTCGTTGGAGCCCCTGGTTGCTGGACCATGTCCCCAAGCCTGCCGACCAGATCCTCGCGACCACCAAGGTCCACGCCCGCCGCAGGTTCGTCGAGTAGAAGCAGTTCTGGATCTGGCATCAAAGCTCGGGCAATTTGCACGCGTTTGCGTTCACCCTCCGACAGGGTTCCGAAGGTCCGAGTCGATAGATGCGAGACACCAAGCTGGGCAAGGAGGGCATGCGCGCGAGCATGGTCTGAAGATTCGTAGCGCTCGCGCCATCGCCCCACAATTGCGTACGACGCGGTCATCACAACATCTAGCACTGTTTCACCGGCTGGCAGGCGATCGGCCAAGGCTGCACTTGTTAATCCGATTCTGGGTTTCAACTCAAAAATATCGGTGTATCCCAGTGCCTGACCCAGCAGTTCAGCCGAGCCGGTTGTCGGCTGCATTGACGCTGAGAGGAGCTCAAGAAGCGTGGTCTTTCCGGCACCGTTTTGGCCCAACACGATCCATTGTTGACCTTCGTAAACGGTCCAGTTAATGCCGTCAAGAATACGCAAACCACCGCGCAGGATGGTCAGATCCTTCAGCCGGATCACCACATCGTCACCGGTATCTAGGCCTTCAATCATGGCGCTCCCAGATCACGTACATGGACATCGCTTCAAACTTAGGGCAATCGGGCCACGCAAGCGGCCTGCCACGCACAAATCACCTAACCTTTGACGGTGATCACATCCCTGCGAGCAGCTGGTATCAGTTTGTGGATCGAAGCGGTCCTTTCGGGTCAAGCAAACCCTGATGAACTCACCCACGCATGCGGATCCGTTCGGGTGCGCGCTAAAGAAGGATCGGATGACCACACCTCGCTAGCTGTTTTTGCTGCGAAACTGCCGGCGAACGAACACGTCTTCCTAGTGCTGACTCGGCCGGGAGATCCCGGTCCGCTGGAAAGCGTTCCGTTACTGACTTCCGAAGCTATTCACGCTGGATGCGCGATTGCACTTACTGCGCGTTCGGTTGTGTTGATGCCCACCGAAGATTCGAATCTGTGGCTCAGCGCGCAGGCACCATTTTCTGTCAAGCCGCCGTTAGATATCCCCGATGCTTTGCGGCTACTTAAGCGCACCCTACGAGAAACTATTGATGACATTGAGGCGCTCGATGTCGCCGGCGGACGAGAGCGTATTGAAGATTGCCTCATCAAGAATGCTCGGCCCAGTACGCCCGACGATTGGGACCCGCGTCGTCACGAATTGCTCACAATGGCTCTGGCTTTAGAGGATGTGCTTTTACTGGCCAAGCAGGACCCTGGCGGAACGGTCAGCGCCTCAGCCTTCCCAAAACGGCAAGCCGAATTGGTTGAACTAGAACGCCTTGTTCGTCGATGTATTGAAGCAGCGGTCAGTTCTACCGTGCGTGAGCCAACGGCTTAAGCGCCAATGGCGTGAACGCCACCATCAACATGGATGATTTCACCGGTGGTAGCCGGGAACCAATCAGATAGCAGGGCAACGCAACCCTTAGCCGCAGGTTCTGGATCGGCCACATTCCAACCAATCGGGGCGCGGGTTTCCCAGACTTGTTCAAACTGATCAAAACCGGGAATTGACTTTGCCGCCATCGTCGCAATCGGGCCGGCCGCGATCAAATTGACGCGGACGCCTTCAGGACCTAAATCGCGCGCAAGATAACGAGCCGTAGATTCGAAAGCCGCCTTAGCTACACCCATCCAGTCGTACTTAGGCCAAGCAACCGTGGCATCAAAGTCCAAACCGACCACACTTGCTGTATCTGCGAAGAGCGGCCGGCACGCCATCGTCAACGACTTGAGCGAATAGGCAGAAACATGAACGGCAGTTGCGACGTCCTCCCACGTGGTGTTGAGAAAGTTTCCGCCAAGAGCGGCCTCCGGGGCAAAGCCAATGGAATGCAAAACCCCGTCCAGTTGGCTCACGCCCACTGCCCCAAGGCGATCAGCTAGGCCATCCAGGTCAGCCTGAGATGTGACATCAAGTTCCACCACCGGAGCTTCCTGAGGAAGTCGACGAGATGTCCGTTCGGTCAAACGTGTGGCGCGCCCAAAGGATGACAACACCACGCTCGCTCCCTGCTCTTGAGCCAACTTAGCCACATGAAAGGCAATTGATGCGTCGGTCAGAACGCCGGTGACCAAAATCGTCTTGCCTTGCAACATGTTTCCTCCACTCAAGCACCCAAGCGCGTGCGGTTTGCCTACAAGTAACGCTAGTGACCCATTCCAAGGCCGCCATCAACGGGAACCACCGCTCCCGTGATGTACCGCGCCGCCGGTGAACTCAAAAAGATGATGGTGTTCGCCACGTCTTCAGGCGTGCCCAGGCTGGCCAACGGGATCTGCTCCAGAATTGCGGACTTTCGTTCATCAGTCAGTTCGGCGGTCATGTCGGTCTCAATGAATCCAGGCGCTACGACGTTGACCGTGATTGAGCGAGACCCCAGTTCGCGGGCCAGCGAGCGAGCCATGCCGACCATTCCTGCTTTGGACGCTGCGTAATTGACCTGACCTGCTGATCCGGTCAGCGCAACAACAGAGGACATCAGGATGATTCGGCCGCTGCGAGCTCGAACCATCGCCTTAGCCGCTGCTCGAATAACTCGAAAAGCTCCGGTGAGATTGGCGTCAAGTACATCGGAAAAGTCATCATCACTCATGCGCATCAACAAGGTGTCCCTGGTGATCCCAGCGTTGGCCACTAGCACCTCAACTGGGCCCTGCTTTTCGGCAATCTCAGCAAAGGCGGCCGCAACCTGCGCCGAATCAGTCACATCGCAGGCAACAGCGAGAAATCCCGACGGTGGTTCACCCGAGCGATAGGTAATAGCCACAGCATCACCCTGGGCGGCAAAAGCTTGCGCCACAGCAAGGCCAATACCGCGATTGCCACCTGTGACTAGGACTGAACGTGCCACCGTGCCTCCAGAGTCGGTTTCAAGACTTCCCTAACGCTATCGGTGCGCCCAACTGGCGCGAGTTAGACGCACCGCACTAGCGTGAGTTTGCACAGTTACCCCCTGCGGAAGGTCCATTCGAGTGCAACCCATTGACCAGGACTTTCTGGCCCTTGACCTTGATGCGATTGCCGACGCAGCGATGGGTCAAGGCACCAGTTGTCAGGAAGTTTTGCTGCGGATTCATCGAACATCCTTACGTTTTCTATCGATGCACGATGGGGATGTTGAAGCCAGCTCAGACTCAACTGACTTGGCGATGTCGGTGCGCGTCCTGATTGATGGATCATGGGGTTTTGCGGGCTCACAGGTAATCAGCGTGCCGGCCGCCATTGCACTAGTCAAACAAGCGTGCGCCCTAGCCGTTTTGAGCAAACCACTGGCAAGGATTTCCCAGCGGCCTGCTCCTGAACCATCGCACGGGAGGGTTACGTGGGTGAGCGATTACCAGATTGATCCATTTTCGGTTCCATCATCCGATGTCATCGACCTGCTTCGAGATCGCTCCCATGAGTTACTCAAGGCGCCGATTACCACCCACGCGGATCTTGACGTAACTTTTGTCAAAGAAGCCACTTTTGTAGCCCACTCCAATGGATCACGCATTAGCCAGCAACGAGTGCGGGTGGGGCCATCAGTGCAGATCACGACAATTTCTGAACTCGGCTTTGATTCCTTGAAATCACTTGCCCCGCCGGTTGGCCGCGGCTGGGAGTACCTCTTGGGCACAGGTTGGGATTGGGATGGCGAACTAGCTCAACTACCTGAACTGCTGGAAGAAAAGCACCGCGCTCCCACCGTTGACGCTGGAACATACGACATTGTCATTGACGCTACCAATTTATGGCTAACGATCCATGAATCCATCGGGCATGCCACTGAGCTTGATCGCATCTTGGGCTATGAGTCCAACTATGCCGGAACGTCATTTGTACCCGCTGACGGTGTGGGGACTTTGAAGTACGGCTCACCACGGATGAATATTCGCGCTGATCGCACAGTGCCACACGGCTTAGCAACGACCGGCTTTGATGACGAAGCGGTCAAAACCACCCAATGGGATTTGGTGGCAGATGGGTACTTGGCGGGATTCCAACTCGATAGGGCCACCGCCGGGCTTGCAGGATACGGGCAGTCCAACGGGTGCGCTTATGCCGAATCGGGCACGTTATATCCCATCCAACGAATGGCAAATGTGAATTTGGTTCCCGATCCCAATGGACCGAGCATGCAACAGTTGCTCGCAACGCTCGATGATGGCCTGTACATCGTGGGTGATAACTCATGGTCAATCGATATGCAGCGCTACAACTTTCAATTCACCGGGCAACGCTTTCACCGAGTGAAAAATGGAGTCATTGTTGGCCAAGTCAAGGACGCGGCCTACCAAGGGCGCACCCCTGATTTTTGGGCATCTATGGAGGTGCTGGGTAACGAGAGCACGTACAAACTCATGGGTGCCCTGAACTGCGGAAAAGCTCAGCCAGGACAAAGTGCTCCGGTCAGTCATGGCACCCCATCAGCACTTTTTCGTGGTGTCAACATTTTGAATTCAACCCAGGAGGTGCAATGAGCACATCTCCTGCTGACCTTGTTGACATGGCCGTTAAGTTGGCGCCGCGCACTTGCGCCTTTATTGCTATCGCGGAGGTGGAGCAGCGAGCGAATCTGCGCTGGGCACAGAACTCGTTGACCACCAATGGACTTACGACCTCATTGACGTTGACGCTCATCGCCGTTGTTGATGATCCTGCGGGGCGGCGCACCGCAACACAAACGTTGACAAATGTCGAGCCAGAGCTGCTGCCGCACTGGGTAGCAACGCTGTGCGAACAAGCCGCCGGCAGCGAAATCTCTGCAATGGACGGGTTTGAGGACCTTGTTGACGCGGGGATTTCTCCCGAATTTTTGGACCTCCCGCAAACAATGACGCCTGAGGTGTTCTCGCCGATCATTGATCCGCTAGCCCGTGGGTTGACAGCTGCTCACGACGCTGGACTCACTTGGTCTGGGTACGCACAAGCAACGCTTGACTCCACCTGGCTAGCCACATCGGCAGGAACTCGGCGCGTGCATCATCAACCAGCGGCGAGCATTGAGATCACGCAGCGGCAGACCCGCGCCGACGGAGTTATCAATTCAAGTTGGGCAGCTCGTAGCGCCGATTATTTTGATCTAATCAACGTCGATGAACTCTCACATCAACTCCAACAAAGCCAACCGTGGGGTCAAATAGATGTCGTTGTCGAACCTGGCCGCCACACTGTCATCTTGACAGCGGAAGCCGTAGCTGACCTTGCTATCCCGGTGTTGTGGGAGACATCGGCCCGTGAGGCACTTGAAGGAAGTTCAGTCTTCAGCTCGGCCGATGGCGGCACCAAGATCGCGTCCCGTGTCATGGGTAATGGGATCTCGATCAGTTCTGACCCCCACCACGAGTTGGTGGCAACCGCCCCATTTGTCGTGGAGCATTCCAGCGGCCCGAGCTCCTCAGTACTTGACAACGGAGTGGCTCTGGAGAAGACAAACTGGATTGACGATGGAGTCCTTGAACACCTGATGGGCCCTAGAAGTCTCAGTGGGCGACTTGAGCAGACTCGACCGCATGTCGACAACGTTGTTATTCAGGCACAAGGGTCGGGTTCCCTTGCGGATTTGATCGCGCGTACTGACGATGGAATTTTGATCACATGTCTGTGGTACATCCGCGATGTGGATCGGCAAACGCTCCTTTTGACTGGACTGACCCGAGATGGCGTATACGTAATCAAGAATGGGCAGATCGTGGGAGCGGCCTCGAATTTCCGTTTCAACGTCTCCCCCCTTGATGTGCTGAGCAACGTCATTGACAGTACTTCTAGTACTCGCATCCATCCAAGAGAATGGGGCGAATATGTCCAACGTGTGGTCGCACCGGCCATTACAACAACTGGTTTCAACCTATCTACCGTTTCTGATGCCCGCTGAAGGTGCCAATTCGTCTTTGAGGGCCTATCGTGGGGTTATGAGTAAGAAAGATGATGCTGACGAGGTATTTCGGATCAGCGCAGCTGGACGCTCCCTCACCGATGATGTGTCGCTGAGAACTCGCCGCTACTTGATCTCAATGGCAGTTCGCACCCTGTGCTTTATTGGTTGCGTCATTTCGTTCTTGGTTTTCAAGAACGAAGTCATCGGTTGGATCTTGTTGGTCGGCACCTTGATCCTTCCCTACATTGCTGTCGTTGTAGCAAATGGTGGCCGCGAAAGGCCACGTGAACTGCCGACGACAACCCTGATGGAACCCCAACAGGGCTTACCCCCAGCTGAGCAGTCCTAGACTTGCTCTGTGCAGGTAAAAAGGTGGGTTTGCGTCACGGCCTTCGCCTTGATATTTACCTCGGCATGCATTTTTCTGGCGCGCTGGCAATTGAATCGACAACACGGTCGCAATGACGCCAACGCCATTATCGAATCAAACTACAACCGACCAAGTGTGCCCCTTGATTCGCTGATCACCCCTGGCAATGCATTAGATCCGAAGAACGTGTGGCGGACAGTGTCCATGACAGGAAGGTACGACGTTAGCCATCAGCTGCTGGTTCGTCGTCGCTCACTCAATGAGTCCACGGGGTTTTGGGTGCTAACGCCTTTGCAGACAAAGACCAGCGTTGTGTGGTGTGTTCGCGGCTGGATCCCAGCCGGTGAAACAGCCACCACTGCCTCGGTGCCCCCGAAACCGCCAGTTGGTGAAGTAGCAGTCACAGGACATCTGAGGGGATTGGAGAAGAGTTCGGCCATTACCGGTCTGCCGAAGGGCCAAATACAAACCATCGACAGCCAGGTAGTCAACATTGATTCGCTGGGCCCGAGCATTCCAGCGTGGCTGCAAGTGTCAAATGAAAAACCCGCCGCGACAACATCGCCCACTGCGCTTCCAGCTCCAGATGTCAGTGCGGGACCACATCTGGGATACGCCATTCAATGGGTGATCTTCGCCTGCCTTTCTTGGGTCGCCTGGTGGATCCTTTTGCTACGTCGCGATCCCGAGCAAGAACTCGCGCCTTAGTCTTTGGTCATGGATCTTCAGTGGAACGACAAAGTTGCCATCATCACAGGGGCATCAAGTGGACTCGGTTTTGCCAGCGCAAAAGCCATCGGGCTTGAAGGCGGCGCACTGGTCATCAATGCGCGAGAATCAGCAGGCCTTCAGGCAGCTCGTGAGCGCCTGATCGCGGCAGGCATCGCCGCCGAATCGATCATTGCCGTACCGGGTTCCATAGCCCAACCAGAGCTCGCTGCCGAGGTAGTCGAGGCAGCTCTTGCTGAGTTTGGTCGACTTGATGCGGCCTTAATTTCGGTCGGCGGTCCAGCAGCTGGAACAGATGCAAGCATCAGCGATGACCAATGGCGCGAAGCCTTTGACACGGTGTTCTTGGGTATGAGGCGGGTTGCGCGGACATCAGCACTTGCCATGTCTGCGGGTGGCTCAATCGCCTTTGTCCTTTCCTCCACCGTTCGCTCCCCCTTAAGCGGGATTGCAACGTCCAATGGTCTGCGGCCTGGTCTAGCCATGATCGCCAAAGAGATGGCCAATGAGTTTGGATCACACAACATAAGAGTTAATTCGCTTCTGCCGGGACGTTTCGATACCGAACGAGTGCGTGCACTTGATGCTCAAACCGGCGACGCGGCCAACTCTCGCCGCAATGCTGAATCGTCGATCCCACTGGGTCGCTACGGGGAGCCTGATGAGTTCGGGACATTCGTGGCATTTGTGTTATCTGCCAAAGCAAGTTATCTCACCGGTACCGCTATAAGCCTCGATGGCGGTTCTAACCAAAGCCTTTAGTCAAGGCCTTTTCCCCTACCTACCTAGCTCGGCTGCCCCAGAAATTGAGTCCGGTACAGGTCGCTGTACAGGCCCCCGGTTGCGATCAACTCATCGTGAGTACCGGTTTGCACAATCCGACCATCATCGACAACCAAAATCATGTCTGCATCTCGAACCGTTGAAAGTCGATGAGCAATAACTAGTGATGTGCGCCCCTTGAGAGCAACAGCAAGTGCCTGTTGGACTGCCAGTTCTGATTCAGAGTCAAGGTGGGCTGTTGCTTCATCCAGTACCACGATTTCAGGAGCCTTCAATAACAAGCGAGCAATGGCCAGACGTTGCTTTTCTCCACCCGAGAGTCGATAGCCACGATCGCCCACCACAGTGTCTAGGCCTTCCGGCAGGGACTGGACCAAGTCAAAGATTTGCGCTAAACGCACAGCGGTGTCTAGTTCGGCATCCGAGGCAGAAGGTTTGGCGTAGAGCAGGTTCGCCCTGATCGTGTCGTGAAACATATGTGCATCTTGTGTTACTACACCGATGCGCTCACGCAAAGACGACAACGTCACATCGCGCACATCTGTTCCCGCGATGCGTACGCTTCCAGATGTAACGTCGTAGAGTCGAGGAACCAACGAGGTGATCGTCGTCTTGCCCGCGCCCGAAGGACCGACCAGGGCAGCCATGGAGCCAGCCGGAATAGTGAAGGACACATCGCGCAAAACATCTACTGACTGCATGGGGGTTGGCAGGGCGATGGCTTCTAGGGATGCAAGAGAGACTTCGGCCGCCGAGGGGTAGTGGAAGTCAACGTGCTCAAATTCAATACTGGCCGAGTGCACCTGCAAATCCGCGGCATCTGGGATCTCGTCGATCATCGGCGCAAGATCAAGGACCTCAAAGACACGGTCAAAGCTGACTAATGCCGTCATTACATCAACGCGGACATTTGCCAATGAGGTCAATGGTCCATAGAGCTGCGACAGGAGCGCTGCTAGCGCCACCAGATGTCCCAACGTCAGCGTTTGATCAATGACCAGCACCCCACCAACCCCATAGATCAAAGCCGTTGCAAGAGCTGCGACCAAGGTCAATGCGGTGAAGAAGATCCGGTTTGCCATGGCGATGCGGACACCAATATCGCGCACTCGCCCGGCCTTGCTCGAAAAGGATTCATCCTCCTCTTGTGGACGTCCGAAAAGTTTCACCAAAAGGGCGCCAGAGACATTGAAGCGTTCGGTCATCACTGTGCTCATTGATGCATTGAGATTCATTGACTCGCGCGTAAGTCCCTGGAGTTGCTTGCCGATGCGCCGAGCTGGATACAAAAAGATGGGAAGCATCAACAGCGATGCAACCGTTATAGGCCAACTTATGGCGAGCATCGCAATTGCCACTAGGACAAGTTGAATGACGTTGGAGAAGACCCCCGACAAGGTACTCGTGAAGGCTTGCTGTGCGCCGATCACATCGGTGTTCAACCGAGAGATGAGTGCACCGGTTTGAGTTCGCGTAAAGAACGCCACTGGCATTCGCAAGACGTGACTAAAAACTTCGGTCCTAAGAAGATAAATCAAACCCTCTCCGATGCGCGAGGAAAACCAGCGCAGAGCCAGCCCAATGAGGGCACTAACTACCGCGATTCCTGCCACCACCAGGGAAAGCGTGATGACGACGGATTTATCCCCTTTAACAATCCCGTTGTCCACGATCCGGCCCCATAGCAGGGGCGATACCACTCCCAGAACCGAAGAAATTGACACCAGGACAAGGAAGGAAATGATCTGGCCCTTAAAGGGTCGCGCATACTGCAGGATCCGACGCGTCGTTCCCGGTGGCAGCTTGGTCTGACCTTGGGCGGAGTCGCGCGAAAGCGTGTGCAGGGTTCGCCAGGCTCCCCCACCATGCATCGACATAGATCAACCTTTCACATTGGCCGTCGTACTTTTAGCACCAAGGACTTGGCAACTACTGCGGTTCTTCAGTCTGTGATGTCAATCGCACCACGGCTTCTTGGACGCGACGAGAAATGCGTTCACGCTCTAGCTGGGATTCTTCCACTTGATTGAGAAGGGCCTTAAACTCCGCCAACCAACCCGCATCAGCCGAACTCAGGGTGCGCAAAACAGATTCTAGTTCCTCCGGCGATGCGATCAGGTCAATAAGACCAAGACTAAGCGCCCGTTGTGCGCCGATTTCACCTGTCAGAGTTAACGCCAAGACCTGCGAACGCGACACCCTTTCAACAAGGCGCCCGAAGGCTGCCTTAGCTGGGAACTGCGACGTTTGATCAACAGCGAGGTCAAAAGTGGCCGAGGGTGAGGCTATGAACAGGTCGCAGGACAAGGCCAGCGTTATGCCGTTGCCGATCAGAGGCCCAGAGGCCACCGCGATCACAGTCCTAGCTGGGCTGCTTAGCCAATCAATGTGACGTGGCGTGAGATCCGCAGTGCGCTCAATCTCGTCGTTAATATTGATCACGACAATCGGTGCGGCACTGACGTGTGCAGCGCTTACTGCCGACTCAAGTTCACCAGCTTGAAGGTCAATGATCGTCCCAGACATCTTCCTATCCTCTCTTGAATCCACGATTGCAACCACTAGGCAAGGGACACTAAGTCAACGTAATCGTCATTCCACATGTCTTCAGCCCCATCAGGCAGCAAAAGCACCCGCTCGGGATCAAGCGCCACCACGGCTCCTTCGTCGTGAGTGACCAAGACAACGGCACCTTCATAGGCACGAAGCGCTGCGAGCACTTCTTCACGACTAGCTGGATCTAAGTTGTTGGTTGGCTCGTCAAGCAGCAGTACGTTTGCTGCCGACACCACCAGGGTTGCCAAAGCTAAACGGGTTTTTTCGCCGCCAGAAAGCACAGCCACTGGCTTACTCACGTCATCACCAGAAAAGAGGAAGGAGCCCAAAACGCTGCGCACACCAGCATCATCGAGATCGGGTGCCGACGAGCGCATATTTTCAAGAACAGTTCGTTGTGGATCGAGTGTTTCGTGTTCCTGCGCGTAGTAGCCCAACCTCAAACCATGACCTGGGTCGATCTGCCCCGTGTCGGAAGATTCTGAGCCGGAAAGAATTTTCAGCAAGGTAGTTTTCCCAGCACCGTTAAGTCCCAGGATGACAACCCTGCTCCCCCTGTCAATGGCCAAGTCAACATCGGTAAATATTTCTTGGGACCCGTAAGACTTTGATAACCCTTGGGCCATGAGCGGTGTCTTCCCACACGCAGCTGGCTTGGGAAAACGCAATTTGGCGACCTTGTCACCTTGCCGCTCGTCCTCTAAACCGGCCAGCAAACGCTCAGCTCGCTTAGCCATGGACTGCGCGGCCTTGGCCTTGGACGCTTTGGCTCGCATGCGATCAGCCTGATCCTTGAGTTGATCGGCCTGCTTGACCGCATTTTGCCTTTCCCTCTTGCGGCGACGCTCGTCAGTTTCCCGCTGCAACAGGTACGGCTTCCATCCCATGTTGTAAACATCAAGTTCAGCTCGGTTCGCATCCAGGTGAAACACCCGATTGACTGTGTTTTCGAGCAAGGGCACGTCGTGGCTAATGACCAAAACTCCGCCCTTGTAGGTGCGCAAGAATTCGCGAAGCCAGACAATCGAATCGGCATCTAGGTGGTTCGTTGGTTCGTCCAGAAGCAACGTTGTGGCCTGCGAGAACAAGATCCGTGCCAGCTCGACCCTTCGACGCTGACCACCGCTGAGCGTGGCAAGAGGCTGAGCAAGGACTCGCTCGACAAGCCCCAACCCACTGGCCAATGAATCAGCTTCTGATTGCGCTGAATAGCCACCTTCGGCTAGGAATTCAGTTTCAAGTCGTGCATATCGCGCTAACGCCTTATCTCGCACTGCTGTTTGCGAACTCGCCATCGCTGTTTCGGCATCACGCAGGGCCTTGACTGCCTGATCAAGACCTCGTGCGCCAAGGATTCGATCACGAGCAGTGACTTCAAGGTCGCCGGTGCGTGGGTCTTGTGGCAGGTATCCCACATGCCCACTTGAGGCCACACTGCCGCTTGCAGGAAGCGCTTCACTAGCCAGAACCTTGGTCAAGGTGGTCTTCCCAGCACCGTTTCGACCCACCAGTCCGACCTTATCGCCAGGCGCGATGCGAAGGTCAACTCCGGTGAGCAAAATTCGTGCACCGGCGCGCAACTCAATGTTTGAAGCGCTTAACACAAATCTCCCTAAAACACGTGGTGTGGGGTAAAACCGAGGTGGCGATGGCCTTAGACGTTAAAGCCTAATGCGCGTAGCTGTTCGCGACCATCATCGGTAATTTTGTCCGGACCCCACGGCGGCATCCACACCCAATTGATGCGAACGCCGTTGGTCAGTCCATCAAGGGCTGAATTTGTTTGGTCCTCAATAACATCGGTTAGCGGGCAGGCCGCTGAGGTTAGCGTCATGTCCAAAACAGCCGTGTTCGCCTCATCAACGGTGATCCCATAGACAAGTCCAAGGTCGACGACGTTGATTCCAAGTTCAGGGTCGATCACATCGCGCATTGCTTCGGTAACGTCATCAACTTCGGCACGGTAGGTGGTCATTGTTCCTCCACGGTTTGAGCGACTGCTTGTAGTGCTGCATCCTTGAAGGCCATCCAGGCCAACAAAGCACATTTGACTCGAGCGGGATATTTGGAAACTCCGGAAAAAGCCACGGCGTCTTCAAGTAAATCCTCGTTCGGTTTACCTTCACCCTTGCTTTGCATCAAGGTCAAGAATTCGGCTTCAATCTCGAGGGCCCGTTGCAGGGGCTGCCCCTCAAGAAGCTCCGTCATGACCGATGCTGAGGCCTGCGAGATGGAACAACCCTGTCCTTGATGTCCGATGGCGCTAACCACCCCATCGTCAATCTTGACGCGCAAGGTGATTTCATCACCACAGGTTGGATTTACGTGATGCACCTCAGAGTCAAAATCCTCCAAGGTGATTCGACCGATCGGATGGCGATAATGATCCAAAATAATCTCTTGATACATCGACGTCAGTTCCATCACTTCACCCCGAAAAACTTCTGCGCCTGCTGAATAGACTCCACGAGCGCATCCACATCAGAGGTGTCGTTATACAGGTAGAAACTGGCTCGCGTCGTAGCCGCGATTCCAAAGGCTCGCATCAAGGGCCACGCACAGTGATGTCCGACGCGAACTTCTACACCGCGATCATCAAGGACTTGTCCGACATCGTGGGCATGGATGCCCTCAATAAGAAATGAAATTGCTCCACCGCGCTCGACTGCCGTATCCGGACCGATGATTCTCAAACCCTGAATTGAACTGAGCCCTTCAAGCGCGTATTGCGTCAAGGAGTGCTCGTGGGCCTGGACTGAATCCATTCCGATCTTGGACAAGTAGTCGCACGCTGCAGCTAACCCAACCGCTTGTGCGGCCACCGGCGTTCCGGCTTCAAATCTTTGTGGCGGGGCCGCATAGGTGGCCCGATCCATGTGCACCGTTTCGATCATGGAACCGCCCGTGAGAAATGGTGGCATCGCTTGTAGCAATGCGCGACGACCCCAGAGCACACCGATTCCGGTTGGGCCGAGCATCTTGTGTCCAGAAAAGGCGACAAAGTCAACATCAAGGCGGGAGACATCAACGGCCATGTGAGGCACGGATTGACAGGCATCAAGAACAACCAGCGCCCCGACCGCTCGAGCTGCCTTAACAATAGATTCAACCGGATTGATTGTGCCTAGAACATTGCTTTGATGCGTGAAGGCAACAATTCGTGTGCGCTCATTGATGGTCTTACCAATGTCGGTCAGGTCCAGCCGACCCTCATCGGTGACACCAAGCCAAGCAAGTTCGGCTCCCGTGCGACGAGCAAGTTCTTGCCATGGGATCAAATTGGCGTGGTGCTCCATTTGGGTCACAACGATGCGATCACCAGGCTGCAGGCTTAGTGATTGCTCAGCTGGGGTTTCACCGTAGGTCGCATTTGAGATCGAGTACGCAACAAGGTTGATCGCTTCGGTGGCGTTCTTCGTAAAGACGATGTCTTGGGCACTTGCACCGATAAAACTGGCAATGGTGTCCCGAGCCTGCTCATACGCATCAGTGGCCTCCTCACCTAGTTGGTGGGCTCCACGATGGACCGCAGCATTGTGGCGCTCGTAGAAGGTGCGTTCAGCATCAAGTACGCTCACCGGCTTTTGTGACGTGGCGCCACTATCAAGATAGATCAGTTTCTTGTTGTCGCGAATGGTCCGAGCCAAGATCGGAAAGTCAGCCTTAATAGCGGCTACGTCCAAGAACGTGCCGTTAGAAGCCAACTTTGAGCTCATGCCGGGCTATCGAGTTTCTGATACTTCTCGTATCCCGATGCTTCCAGCTCCTGCGCCAGATCCTTACCACCGCTGGCAGCAATAACGCCATCGACGAAGACATGAACAAAATCCGGTTCGATGTAGCGCAAAATGCGTGTGTAGTGGGTAATCAGAAGTAGACCTGTTTCGCCGGTAGCGGCTAAGCGGTTAACCCCTTCGGAGACATAACGCAGTGCATCGACGTCCAGCCCGGAGTCAATTTCGTCAAGCAGAGCGATCTTTGGCTTGAGCAATTCCATTTGCAAGATTTCATGACGCTTTTTTTCGCCGCCAGAGAATCCCTCGTTGACATTGCGCTCGGCAAAAGCTGGATCCATGGACAGCAAATCCATACTTTCGCGCACTTCCTTGACCCATGTACGCAGTTTTGGAGCCTCGCCACGGATGGCTGTAGCGGCCGTGCGGAGGAAATTGGACACTGAGACGCCTGGGATTTCAACGGGGTATTGCATGGCGAGAAACATTCCTGCTCGCGCCCGCTCATCAACACTCATGGCGAGAACATCTTCGCCATCGAGAGTAATTGAGCCAGAGTCAACCGTGTACTTGGGATGACCGGCGATCGAATATGCCAACGTTGACTTGCCAGAACCGTTGGGTCCCATAATCGCGTGGGTTTGTCCTGCTTTAACGGTGAGGTCAACCCCGCGCAGAATCTGGCGAGATTGCCCGTCAGCGTCAACGCTCACGTGCAAATCACGAACTTCTAGAGTGGCCATAATTAACCTTCCGAACCAGTAGGGATTGTGGGAAAAATTGAGGGGCGGGATGCGACATCAACAAGAACATCGTCAGCCTGGATTTCCACGGCATAAACATCAACCGCTTGGGTCGCAGGTAAGGAATCGGGTTCGCCGGTTTTCAGATTGAATCGGGACCCATGCATCCAACACTCCAGGTGACAGTCATCGACTTCACCATCGGAGAGCGCAACGTCGGCATGGGAACACTCATTCCTAATCGCATACACGCTTCCTTGGGTAAGCACTACGGCGATATCGACGCCATCGACCTGTGCGACGAACGGAATATCTTCGTCTAAGTCGCCCAATGCGCACACTCGAACCGAACTCATACGCCGTGACCCTCCAGTTCGCCCTCAACCCGCGCTACAAGCCGTGCTTGCAACTGCTCTATACCGATTTGCTGAAGAATCTCGTGGAAGAAGCCGCGCACAACTAAGCGACGGGCCTCTTCTGCGGTAATCCCCCGGGCCTGCAGGTAGAAGAGCTGCTCATCATCAAATCGCCCGGTGGCACTTGCATGTCCGGCACCTGCCACCTCACCGGTTTCAATTTCCAGGTTAGGTACCGAATCTGCTCGAGCATGATCGGTGAGCACCAAGTTGCGATTGATTTCATAGGTGTCGGTACCCACTGCTTGGGAACGAATCAGAACATCCCCGATCCACACCGTGTGACTGGGGTGATTCTCAGTGCCCTGCAGCGCACCCTTGTAGGTAACCCGCGATGTGCAATTGGGGACCGCATGATCGACGAAGAGGCGATGCTCGAAGAACTGTCCTTCGCGGGCGAAAAATAGGCCAAACATGTGAGCGCTTCCACCAGGTGCGTCATAGACCACGGTGGGCACAAGCCGAACAACTTGACCGCCCAATGTGATCACTACCGAAGTGCATGAGACATCGCGACCAATTAAGTGACGTTGTTGCCCCAAGTGAACTGAATCAGATGCCCAATCCTGCAACGAGACGACGGTGACTTGTGCCCCGTCTGCGACCCGGACATCGACGAGGTCAGACAGACAGACTGAACCACTTCGATCAATCACGATGACGGCCTGCGCAAGAGGCTTAACATCGATGACAATGTGCTGGAATGTTGCAGACACACTGTTAGCGCCGGTGCACCGAATCCATACAGGTTCAGTCAGCACCACGTCTTGTTCAATGGTT
The DNA here is from genome assembly GCA_903920865.1 of uncultured Actinomycetes bacterium. GTDB lineage: Bacteria > Actinomycetota > Actinomycetes > UBA12327 > UBA12327 > AcAMD-2. The sequence goes on along the minus strand of CAIXNN010000048.1, from coordinate 9,731 downwards.
ACCACTGTCACGTTGGACGTGCGTGAGGCAGCTAATGCTGCAGCTCGATCAGTGGGGCCGGGCAGAATTCGCGCCCGCTCATCAGAACTACTCACCTGCTCGGTTCGCACTCCCGCAGGAGCATCAACGGCAATAGTCATCGTGTTCGATGCGGCCGCGGAACCATCGACTAATCCACGCAACTGCTTTAGCGGCGTAAAACGCCACTGCTCTTCACGCCCACTAGGGACGGGAAAATCATCTGGATCATAAGAACCAATCAGGGAAGAGACATGCTCATGGGTGGTCTGGGTCACCCGACTGAACCTTCCATCTGCAGTTCAATGAGGCGGTTGAGCTCAAGGGCGTATTCCATCGGAAGTTCGCGAGCAATCGGCTCAACAAAGCCTCTAACAATCATCGCCATTGCTTCGTCTTCGGCCATTCCACGACTCATCAGATAGAACAGCTGATCTTCTCCCACCTTGGACACGGTTGCTTCGTGGCCCATCGATGCATCGTCTTCACGCACGTCAACATAGGGGTAGGTATCTGATCGCGAAATGTCGTCAACCAAAAGCGCATCACAACGCACGGTGGATTTTGACCCATGCGCGCCTTCGAGCACTTGCACCAGCCCGCGATATGAGGTGCGACCTCCGCCACGGGCAACTGATTTGGACACAATGCTGCTTGAGGTGTTCGGTGCAGCGTGAACCATCTTGGACCCAGCGTCCTGGTGCTGGCCTTCACCTGCGAAAGCCACCGAGAGGACCTCGCCCTTGGCGTGCTCGCCCATCATCCATACGGCTGGGTACTTCATGGTCACCTTTGACCCAATGTTGCCGTCAATCCACTCCATCGTGGCGCCCTCTTGAGCAATTGCACGCTTTGTGACCAAGTTGTACACGTTGTTCGACCAGTTCTGAATGGTCGTGTAACGCACTCGAGCATTCTTCTTCACAACAATTTCCACAACCGCAGAATGCAGCGAATCGCTTGAGTAAATCGGGGCCGTGCAGCCTTCAACGTAGTGAATGTAGGAATCTTCGTCAGCGATGATTAAAGTGCGCTCAAACTGACCCATGTTCTCGGTATTGATACGGAAGTAGGCCTGCAATGGAATGTCAACGTGGACACCCTTGGGCACGTAGATAAACGAACCGCCCGACCACACGGCGGTATTGAGCGCGGCAAACTTATTGTCTCCCACCGGGATGACGGTGCCAAAGTATTCGCGGAACAATTCTTCATGTTCACGTAGCGCGGTATCGGTGTCCAGGAACAAGACACCCTGCTGCTCGAGATCCTCACGAATCTGGTGATAAACGACCTCTGATTCGTATTGAGCTGCAACTCCTGAAACTAGGCGCTGCTTCTCGGCCTCTGGAATGCCCAGCCGGTCATAGGTGTTCTTAATGTCTTCGGGAAGGTCTTCCCAACTGTCGGCTTGCTTCTCGGTCGAGCGAACGAAGTACTTGATGTTGTCGAAATCAATTCCCGACAGGTCAGAGCCCCAGGACGGCATCGGCTTCTTGCCGAACAACCGCAACCCCTTGAGTCGGCGCTCAAGCATCCACTCGGGTTCACTCTTCTTGGAGGAGATATCACGAACAACTTCTTCGTTCAGTCCACGACGAGCATTAGCGCCGGCCGCATCCGTGTCCGACCAGCCGTACTCATAGGTGCCAAGTCCTTCTAGTTCAGGATGGGCTGTCGTGGTCATGATGCGCTCCTTGAATTGTCGGGCAAATAGGTGGTACAAACAGCGTCCCCGTGGCTAATCGTTGCCAGTCTTTGAACATGAGTTCCTAAGACCTGTGAAAACATCTCCGCTTCTGCATCGCACAGCTCGGGAAATTCAGTTGCGGCATGTGCCACAGGACAGTGGTGTTGACAAACCTGAGTTCCCGGAAGCGATGACGCTTCAGCGGTGGCTGCAAAACCATCCTTGCTCAGTAACTCGGCCAAGATATACGGCTTAACGGCAGCATCCTTACCAGCGAGGGCTTGCGAGAACCGCTCGTATTGGGGTTGCAATCGTGCCTTGGCAAAGTCTTTGACTGCTGTACCTCCGACGCGATCGCGTAGATACCGCATGAGTTCAACAGATAAGGCTTCATAGGCCTTGGGCAATCGATCGCGACCTAGATCTGTCACCGAGTAGATACGAGCCGGACGACCCCGACCACGCTGGCTACGTGGACCGTAAGGCGCATTTTCGCCAGCCACTAACCAACCCGCTTCAACCATTGGATCGAGGTGCCGACGAACTGCGCCGGGCGTGATCCCCAAGCGCTCTGCCAGAACTGCAGCTGTTGCGGGACCCACGTCAACCAGAGAGCGCGTGATTCGCTCCGATACTCGCTCCACGTGGCTGACCTCCGTCCTTAACGAATTAGGTGACACTATTGTGACGTAATTCGGCAGGCACGTCCACTCGGGGGCCCTAGACTCTCCGGGTGACCTCAGATCCCCAGGCTGGCCTTGACGCCTCCCAGGCTTGGACCCAAGGACCATCGTCGGTCCTATCCGTCAGGGATCTCGTCGTGAAATACCCAGGCAAGCGAGCCGTTGATGGGCTCAGCTTTGACCTTCACGCAGGTCAAGTAACTGCCTTTCTTGGGCCTAACGGGGCTGGAAAGACAACCACGATTGAGGTCTGCGAGGGCCTTCGTAAGGCGACCTCGGGAACAGTTCGAGTATTCGGCGTAGATCCGCAACGCTTTACTCCCAGTGAACGGGCTCGGATGGGGGTGATGTTGCAAAGTGGGGGCATACCCACTGCCGCTCGCGCCGTGGAATTTGTCTCCGAGATTGCAGCCCTGCATCGCGATCCACTCAACGTGAACGAACTGTGTGAGCGTCTTGACCTGCATCGCATCGGCCGAACTCCCTACCGTCGAATGTCAGGTGGTCAAAAGCAAACCGTTGCACTGGCTGCTGCTGTGGTTGGGCGCCCAGAACTTCTCCTGCTTGATGAACCCACCGCAGGCCTTGACCCGGTGGCTCGAGTTAAGACATGGGAATTGATTAATGAACTACGCGAAGCAGGAGTGACGATCTGTCTGAGTACCCATTACATGGAGGAAGCACAACGAGTCGCAGACACGGTCATCATTGCCGATCAGGGCAAGATTGTTACCCAAGGCAAGGTCTCAGACCTGCTCTCTAGCGGGTCAAGCCAGGTAGTTCTAACGACATCAACCCCGGCGGACCTGGACTCCCTTAAGCAAGCACTCGGACCCGGCGTCAGCGTGGCGAGCAGATTTGATGACCTAGTCATTAGCGGACCAAGCGCCGATGAGATCAGCCGCGCACTCGTGCGTTGGTCATCCTCAAACGATGTCGTGATCACCAGTTTGCGCAGTGGGGACCGAAGCCTTGAAGATGTCTTTTTTGAATTGACAGGGCGTGACTTGCAATGACCATGAACCTGCAACCATCCGGAGTTCCAGCAAGCGCTGTTAAGCGAATCTCATCCCATGCCCGTTACGAAACGATCTTGCTATTGCGCAATGGTGAACAGGCGCTATTAACGATCATCATCCCGCTGTTCATCGTGATCGCCTTGTCAAAGACCACGGTCTTGTCCTTGGGGAATGCGGCTCAAGGCTTTGCGCGCATTCAAACGGTTGCACCAAGTGTTCTAGCTCTTGCCATTTTGTCCAGTGCCTTCACGGCACAAGCCATAGCCGTTGGTTTTGATCGTCGCTACGGAGTTCTCACGCATATCGGTACGACTCCCTTGGGTAGACGCGGCCTAGTGATTTCCAAAACGCTTGCCGTCACCTTCATAGCGGCCTTGCAAGTTCTTCTGATCAGTGCGGTGGCAGCACTTCTGGGCTGGAAGCCGCAAGGAAGCATCCTTTTGGCAGTGGGCCTGATGGTTCTTGGGATTGCAGCATTTTCCGGAATCGCTCTCTTGATGGCCGGCACTTTAAGGGCCGAGGCAACCCTGGCAGGAGCCAATCTGTTGTTTCTGCTCCTCCTGCTCGGTGGAGGCACGGTGATCTCCTCTGAACAGTGGCCCCGGTCACTCGCGCGAACTATTGAATTTCTGCCTACTGCAGCTCTGGCCGATGGTCTTCGAGCGATCTTGCGGGACGGCAGTGTGCCGTCTTTGACTCAGTGGTTGGTTCTCTTGGTCTGGGCTGTGATCGGGATCGCGTTAGCCTCACGGTTCTTCAAGTGGGATTAGCACCGCCACCCAACTACCATGCAGATGTGAACAAACTGAGCCCGCAGTCAACGGCAGTATCGACGCTTACCCGCAGGTTGTTCGCCCTGAACGTGGTTGCCCAATGCGCCATCGTGGTCACCGGCGCACTCGTTCGGCTCACTGGTTCAGGATTGGGCTGCCCCACCTGGCCTGATTGCGCAGAAGGCTCGCTTATCCCAGTTCAACGTCAGGCAGAGGGCTTCCACAAGTACATCGAATTTGGAAATCGACTCCTGACTTTCGTCCTTGCTGTTGTCATCATTGCAAGCATCATCGCCGCGATCCGGCACAAGCCACGGCGCACTCCCCTAGTTATTTTGTCCGCATCTCTACTCCTGGGGGTTGTTGCCCAAGCAGTACTGGGTGGGATCACCGTTCTCACCGGACTCAATCCCTACAGCGTTGCAGCGCACTTCTTAGTTTCAATAGTGATGATCGCCCTTGCCACCACGCTGTATGAACGCGGCAGAGAACGCGGCGATGCAAAGCCGACGATCCTGGTGCAGCCGTTGCTGGCTAACGTGGCCCGCCTACTTGTCGTAGTGGGCTTGCTAGTCGTGGTCATCGGGACGGTGGTCACAGGCAGTGGACCGCATTCTGGGGATGCTGCATCCCTGGTCCGATTTGGACTTGAGCCCCGTGCAATTTCGTGGCTCCACGCTGATGTAGTCATCGCTTTCCTTGGCCTGACGTTTGCCTTACTCATCGGCCTCACAGTGACATCAGCACCACGGCGAGCAATTCGCGCAGTCCAGGTTTTACTTGTCTTGATTGTGTTGCAGGGCGCGCTGGGGTTTACTCAGTATTTTCTTGGGGTCCCAGAACTTCTCGTGGCATTACACGTGGTTGGGGCCTGCGCTATTTGGTGGGCCACACTGCGCATTTGGTTTGCTATGCGTACCCGCTTAGTCGCCGCTGACCTTTTGAGTGTCGAAGAGCACCGTTCCACCTGAGCAGCGGGCTCGAACCTGCCAGCTTGACCCAGCAGATTCAAAAACGACATAAACGCTGCGTCCTGGGCCTGCGCTGACATCGTCAATTCCAAATCCTGGCGAAGGAGCCCATGCGGTCAGCTGCACTCGACCACCGGAACACACCGCAGTTACCGAACCGCCAGTGCCACTTGTAGAAGCAGAGACACCATTAGCAAGTAGACGACGCACGCGAGCCTCAACTGCTTCGCGATCCGTGGATTCACGCTCACCTTGTGGGGCGCCCTTGGGGCCATCGGGATTAGGACCAACGACTTTGCCTTTCACTGCATTGCCAGCTCCCGTTTCCTTCACATCTAGTGGAGGAACATTTCCTGTTGGGTTATTGGCGGATGCACTTGGTTTATCGCCTTCCACTCCGAGCCGAGAATCAACTAAGGCAATGGATGCGAAACCGCCGCTGACCGCGATTGTGGCTGCGAGCGCCCAGGCCAGGAACAAGAGCCATTTAGTCATAGGACTATTTCTACCGTGCTGTAAGTAAACTAGGGCCACCAACCGACTTAAGGTCCCGTTAAAAGTGCTCGTCACTAGCCCGTAAGGCAAGTGTTGAGGCGGTAGGTTGAAGTCATGGCCCAGGTTTTAGTGGTTGAGGACGATCCGGAAATCCGTCGCGCCTTGATCCACTCCCTGACCGAGAGAGGCCACGCTGTCACGTCAGCCCCCACGGGCATGGCCGGCCTTGGGGCCGCTGTCAATGAAGGGTGCGATCTGGTCATCTTGGATTTGGGGTTACCTGACATTGACGGATTGGAACTTCTTCGCATGCTCCGCGCGGTATCTCAAGTCCCGGTGATCGTCGTCACGGCTCGAGGCGATGAGAACTCTGTGGTCAAGGCTCTCGAAGCCGGCGCCGATGACTTTGTTCCCAAACCCTTCGCCAGTGCCTCATTGGATGCGCGGATCAAAGCTGTCCTGCGCCGAACGAGTTCAGAAGGCGAGACAGACCAAACGCTAACGATCGCTGACCTGGTTATCGATCCGGCAGGTCGTCAAGTAAGCCTTGCCGGCGAAGAGTTGGACCTGAGCGCTCGTGAGTTTGACTTACTCCACTACCTGGCAAGCAATCAGGGGCGAGTTATCTCCAAACGTGAACTCACCATTGAGGTGTGGCGTCAGCCCTATGGCGGAACCGATAAGACCGTTGACGTCCACCTGTCCTGGTTGCGGCGAAAACTAGGAGAAACAGCCGCCGAGCCACGCTTCCTGCGCAGTGTGAGAAATGTTGGCATCAAACTCGTCAATCCCAACGAGTAAGTCATGCGTAAGCGAATAGTTCTCCTGGTAGCCGCCACCACGAGCGTGGTGCTCTTGGCTTTTGCGCTCCCGCTCATCGCCTTAGTGCGAGATCAAGCCAAGTCAGCCGCCATTGAAAACGGCCGCACGGTGGCCCAAGCCTTAGTCCCGGTGGTTTCTAACGGCGATAGCGCTCAGATCTCTTTGGTTCTTAATTCGTTGAATGAACCTGAGGGGATTTCCACGACGGTGATCCTGGCCAATGGCTCAGCAATTAGCACTTCGACCATCTCTGATCCGGACATTCCAGCAATCGCCGCCAATGCCGCGCGAGACGGAGCCACCACGGTCGCCACTCCCAGCGGTGGTCAGGTGATCTTGATCCCTGTTTTCATCAGTAGTGGAGTGCGCATCATCGCGGTGAATATTTCCCACGATGCACTGACTGAAGGCCTACTGCGCGCGAGCGTGGTCATTGGTGGCCTCGCTCTTGCGCTGTTTCTTGCTTCGCTGTTTATCGCCGATCGAATAGCAGCTTCCATTACTCGGCCACTGACGGAATTGGCCAAAACAGCCGATGCCCTTGCGGAGGGCAACCTTGATGCCCGGGCAACGCCCGATGGCCCTCCCGAGGTCCACGATGTCGGCACGGCAATTAACGCGCTAGCGAAACGAATTGGTGAGCTACTACAAGCCGAACGTCAGTCAATTGCCGACCTGTCACACCGACTGCGCACCCCCTTGACCGCGCTGCGGCTCGATGCCGAAGCCTTGTCTGATGCGCCTGAGCGTGGTCGTATCGAAAACGACATTGATTTACTTGAACGCGGACTCGATGACGTCATCAGAGCGGCAAACCATCCGCTCAACAGTGATTTGATCCAGTTGTGCGACGCAGGCGAGATCACCCAATTGCGCGTGCAATTTTGGTCGGCACTGGCCGAGGACCAGGACCGGCCCGTTACTACTGACATTTCCGATGACCCCATGCCTTTGCCAATTTCGGCTGACGACTTGGCGGCCTGTTTAGATGCGGCTCTTGGAAATATCTTCGCCCATACTGACGAAGGTGTCGGCTTTACCGTCACCGCCCAACCATGGATTGACAACATGGTGCACATCGTCATCGATGACGAAGGCACCGGATTGAACCAGACCAGCCTGACCGAACGCGGAGTCAGCGGCTCAGGCTCTACCGGTCTAGGTCTGGACATCATGCGCCGAACGACCGAGTCAACCGGCGGCGGACTCAGAATTGGAAAATCGCCCACGGGTGGCACCCGGCTAGAGATGACGTTCGGTACCAACTAACTCAGCGCAGCAGCGAATCAAGCGCGATGGCAACGAAGAGCAACGTCAAATAGGTGATCGATCCTTGGAACAATCTCATGGGGCGCATCACGTCTTCGTCCGCACCCTTTCGAGCTGCAAAGAAAAGTCGTTGCGCCTCCAGCACGAATAGCGCGCCCAGGATCGCGGCCACGATCGGATAGAGCAGGCTCGTGTGAGCAACCGGCCACAACACAAGTGAGGTTGCCACCATCACCCAGGAGTAGATCAGGATCGATTTTGCCACCACTACTTGATCGGCCACAGCTGGCAACATTGGAACACCAGCAGCGACGTAGTCTTCGCGGTATCGCAAGGACAAAGGCCAATAATGCGGTGGCGTCCAAAAGAAAATCACCAGGAAAAGAACGATCGGTGCCCAGCTCAGCGATCCGGTAACCGCGCTCCAGCCGATGAGAACTGGCATGCATCCAGCCGCCCCGCCCCACACAATGTTTTGCGGCGTGCGTCGCTTCAACACAATGGTGTAACCGAGTACGTAAAAGCCGATGGCAAAGGCCGCCAATGACGCAGACACGACATTGACAACAAGTGCGAGCCACACCACGGAGGAAACCGACAATACGGCTCCAAATAGGCTCGCCTGCCTGGCGGAAATCGTCCCCATAGCCATCGGCCGGGATTGGGTTCGATGCATCAGAGCATCAATGTCTGCATCGACGACGCAATTGAAGGTATTGGCTCCACCGGCTGCTAATGAGCCACCAATGAGGGTGGCAATCACAATCCACAAATTTGGCAGACCTTGAGCGGCCAAAAACATCGTCGGAACCGTTGTGACCAGGAGCAGTTCAATGATTCTGGGCTTGGTCAGGGCCAAGTAACTAGAAAAACGACCGACCTTGATGGACCCCGAACCAAGACCTTCAGCAGGTCGTCCTTGGCGTGGATCTACGGCAGTCACGGCCACCCTTCGGTTTGTGTGAGATTTAGCCTAGCGGCCTAGATAGGGTGTTCCCATCGCGCCTAGATTTGTCACTGTGAAAGGAGTCCCGCTGGTGAGCGGCAGCCCCACCCCTTCGGTCTCGGATCTTGATGCGCGGGCCATTGCTACCGCTCGAGTCCTTGCGATGGACGCGGTGCAAAAGGCAGGCAATGGACACCCAGGCACAGCCATGGCTTTGGCGCCAGTGGCCCATCATCTGTTTCAACACGTTCTAACTCACGATCCCTCGGACCCAACGTGGCTGGGTCGCGATCGTTTTATCTTGTCGATGGGTCATTCCAGCATCACGCTGTACACCCAACTATTTCTCTGTGGCTACGGTCTTGAACTGAAAGATCTTGAACAATTGCGGCAATGGGGATCGTTAACCCCTGGCCACCCAGAATTCGGACACACAGCTGGCGTTGAAACCACTACCGGTCCGCTGGGACAAGGAATTGCCAATGCCGTCGGACTTGCACTGGCTGCCCGTCGCGAGCGCGAACTCTTGGACGCCGGTGCGCAGGAAAGCATTTTCGATCACAGAGTGTGGGTATTGGCCTCCGATGGCGACATCGAAGAAGGCGTCAGTGCCGAAGCAAGCTCCTTGGCGGGTCTGCAAAAGCTAGGCATGCTGAACCTGATCTACGACGCAAACCAGATCACTATTGATGGCCATTCGGATCTTGCCTTAAGCGAGGATGTGGGTGCTCGCTATCAGGCCTACGGCTGGCACGTAAAGGTCGTGGACAAAGCCGCCGACGGTGACATCGACCTTCCCGCCTTCGCTTTGGCCTGTCAGGCCGCACAGGCCGAAACTTCGCGACCAAGTCTGATCGTGATCAAGAGCACCATTGCTTGGCCTGCCCCGAATGCGCGCAACACTTCCGCCTCGCATGGCAGTGCGCTAGGCGCTGATGAGGTTGCTGCCACCAAGGTCGTCTTGGGCTTTGATCCGCAGCAAAGCTTTGAGGTAGCCGATGATGTCCTGGCCCATACGCGATCTGTTCTCCAGCGCGGACAGGCT